>JBDSAN010000560.1:0-17902 GCA_039922115.1 Jatrophihabitantaceae bacterium | reverse complement strand
TGCTGAGCTGATCCTTGCCGATCCGCCAGCCGGTGAGGGCGCGGGCGCCCTCGCGAACGTCGGTCTCGGTGTAGCCGTCGCCATGGCCGAGCGCGAACAGCTCCATGAACTCCCGGGACAGGTTCTCATTCGCCCCCTGCACGGTGTTCTTCTGACCGTCCAGCCAGTCCAGCATGGCCGGGTCGATCAGCATTGCCTGGGCCAGCGTCCGAAAATTGCCGGTACCGAGCTGGCGCAGCGTCTGGTTCTGGTGGGCCATTGCCGGCGCTGATCGGACCTTGGTGGCGGCGGTGGCGAAGTGGTTGTGCCAGCCGAAGGTGATCCGCTCGGTGAACGGGTGCTCGACGGCGACCATTCGCTTGATCCACCAGTAGGTGAGGCTTTGCAGCTGTTCGCGACGCTGCTGGTTCCGCTTGAGTTTGTCCTGCCTGCTGGCGTCCTTGCCGAGGACGGGCAACGCGCTGAAGGTGGGCAGCGGGGTACTTGCAACACCCGGGTCGGCCGGTGGCTTGGCCAATCCGGTGAGGTAGCTACCGGTGCCACCCCGAAGCACCGCATCGATCGTGCTGCCGGTGGCGCCGAAGCCGGTACGCCGCACTATTCGGGCGGCTGCCAGCCAGGCCGGCGATTGGGTGCTCATGACAGTCGAGCCTGCCGGGCCGACGTTCGAGTTCGGTTAGCGCAACTTTCGAGTTTCCATCTGATTTCGGCCGCTCTGGCTGGCAAGGTTGCCCGATCGGCCGGCTTGCTCAGCTGGCCAGCAGCGCGTCGAGCTTGCTGAACGAGCTGCCCCAACCTTCGCGGGCACCGCCTTCGATGGCCTCGGGGAACGGTCCTTGCCGCAGCACGAGCCGGGTCTTGCCGGGCTGCCCCTCGGCGGCGAGGTCATGAAACTCGATCCGAGCAGTCATCACGGTGCCGTCCGGCAGGCCGGGAAAGCCCTGCATGGTCTCGGTGCCGACCAGCAGCTCGTTCTCGATCACCTCGGTGAAGGTCGAGTTGACCGGCGAGGTGATGCTGGGGTCGTCATCGTTGACCATGGTGAAGCGCTGGTGGCCACCGGCTCGGACGTCGATGTCCACCGTCGCGCGCGGCACGGTAAAGCCGACCGGGCCGAACCAGGCGGCCAGCTGATCCGGATCGGTGAACGCGCGGTAGACCACCTCGCGGGGTGCGTCGAAGTCGCGGGTGATGACCAGCTCGGTGGTTGCTGCCGTCTCGTCCATGATCAGGTCCTCTCTGATGGTTCCTGGTTGTTGGCCGCTGGCTGTTGGATGCGCCTGAGGTGGGCGTCCAGGCGATCGAGATTGGTATCCCAGAACACCCGGTACCGCTCCATCCAGGCGGTCGCCTCACGTAGCGGCTCGGCGTTCAGGCTGCTCGAACGCCACTGCGCGGATCGGCTTCGGGTAATCAGGCCGGCCCGTTCGAGCACCTTCAGGTGCCGTGAGATGGCCGGCAGGCTGATCGGGAACGGCTCGGCGAGCTCGTTGACGGTGGCGTCGGATTCCGACAGCCGGGCCAGGATCGCCCGGCGGGTCGGGTCAGCCAGCGCCGCGAAGATCTCGCTGAGCCGGTCCGTCGCCATTGTATTTAACCCTTCAGTTAATTGCTTGATGGGTTAAATATGGCACGCACGATCTGGTACGTCAAGCGCTGATCAGCGCGCACGATTTAGTACGTCAAGCGCTGATCAGCGCGCGTGCAGGACCTGATACCCGTCGATGCTGACGGCCTGCTGGTAGTCACTGGCCAGGGTGTGTCGGATGGTTCCGGTCGGATCGATGGCGTCCGGTTGCTGGTAGAGCACCACCCAGTCGGGCCGGTCCGGACCGGCCAGGTAGGCCTGCAGTTGGCCGACCGCGGCCGGTATCGCTTCGAGATTTGCCTGCCACAGATAGCGAAAGTCGGTGTGCAGGCCGGTCCGGTAGTACAGGTCGGCCGATGAGACGAAGGCGTACAGCTGATCGCCGGGCCGGGCATGCGCCTTCAGCCAGGGGGCGATGTCCCGGTTGGCCAGTAGCCTGCTGTCGGGCACCGCCAACCGGTCCCGCTGGTCGGGGCTTGCCGCGGCCACCCGGATCGTCCAGGTCGCGGCGGGCAGGCAGGCCAGCACCGCCAGCGCCACGGCGAGCCGGGCCGGCACCGCCGACAGCGCCAGCGCACCGAGCAGGCAGAGCGGTCCGACCAGCTGCATCCAGTAGTGCGGAAAGAAGAACACCCCGCCCGCGAAGCCGATGGTGGCGAAGATCAGCCATATCACTGCTGGGTATTCACGCTTGACCAGTACCCAGACCAGCCCGGCCAGGCCGAGCAGCCCGAGCGGTAGCAGGTCCGGCCACAATCGGGGCAGGTCGTGCACGATATTGTGCCAGCGGCCGGACAGCCCGCCCCGGCTGCCAGCGCTCGTGTCGAGCCGGTAGCCGATCACCGCGAACCACCAGTCCCGCCACGAGGTGAGCGCGGCCTGCAGCATCGCCGCCCCGATCGGTACTGCCGCGCCGACCGTAAGCCAGCCGAGCGCGCGCAGCCGTCCCGGTCGCCGGGCCAACAGCACCAGGGTGATCGCGGCGGCCAGCCCGTCGAAGCCGCTCTGTTTCATCAGGATCGCCAGCGCTCCGAACGCGCCGGCCAGCATCAGCAGCCCGGCCCGTGGGACGAGTCGCCAGCGCAGCACGGTCGCGACGGCTGCCGCCGAGAAGGCGCCGGCCGCGAGTTCGCCGTTGAACATGAAGCCCTGCAGGTGCGGCGCGGCGCCGGCCCCGGCGACCAGAAAGGCCGCGATGACCGCTGTTCGCTGACAGGCGATGGCATGCGCGGCAACGGCAACCGAGGCCATCAGCAGCAGCGCGCAGCCGATCGCGGCCAGGTGGATCGGCACTGGTGAACGGCCGAAGGCGCTGACCAGGCGATAGGCCAGCATCAGCCCCTGCGGACGATCGACCCAGACAACCGGCCCGTACAGCCTGCCGCCGGCCGCCCATTGCCGGGACAGGTAGGCGTAGCCGCCCTCGTCGGCGTCCAGCGGGACGCGCAGCAACGGCAGCCGAATCGCGATCAGCAATACCGCCGCGGCCATGACGGCCAGGACGGCGCTGCGCCGGCGGATCATCGGCCCATCGTCGCAGCCGCTCGCTCGATCGGTCTCGGTCGCGTCCGTGGGATCCAGAACCAGAGCATGGCAGCGGCGAGCACTCCGATGCCACCGTTGGTGATCACCCCGGCAGCCAGCGAGAAGGTTCCGGTGACCGCTGACAGCAGCACCGGCCCGCCGCAGCTGCCGGTGTCACCGAGCAGTCGCCAGATGCCAAGAAATGCTGGCCGGCCGACGTCCGGTGCGACGTCGGCGCCCATCGTCATCACCAGGCCTGATCCGATTCCGTTGCCGAAGCCGAGCGCCATTGCGGCGAGCATAAGGCTGCTGAACCCGGTGGTGGCTGGAATCGCGATCAGCGCGGCGGCCATCAGCAGCATGGACGGCACCGCGACCCAGCGCCGACCGCGCCGGTCCATCACCTTGCCGGCGGGGTAGAACACGGCCATGTCGAGGGCGCCGGCCAGTCCGTAGATCAGCGAGGTGGCGGTCGGTGACAGGCCGAGGTGTTCGGCCCACAGCGGGATCACCACCTGCCGTGATGCGCGCACTGCGGCGATCAGGATTACCCCGATGCCCAAGGTAAGAAATATCCGACGGTGAGACCGGACGACCATCGCCACGGTGACTGCTCGATGGTCGCGACGGGCCAGATCGGTGCTGATGATCAGGTCGCGTGAGAAGGCTGCGATCAGGCCGGCGCTCGCTGCGGCCAGCGCCCCGGCCAGGTAGGCATCGCGGGTGCCGAACAGGTGGATCACGCCCGCGCCGATGAACGGTCCGATAAAGATGCCGATCCGGGCGGCGCCGCCGAGTGTGGACAGGGCCCTGGCCCGCATCTCGACCGGGACGGCTTCGGTCAGGTAGGACTGCCGGGCCAGCACGAACACCGAGTTCGCGAAGCCGACCAGCAACATCGCGACGCTCAGCACGCCGACGTTCGGAGCGAACCGGCCGAGAATCAGCGCGCCGGCGCTGACCCCGCCGGCCAGCATGATCGCCGGTCGCTCGCCGTAGCGGGTGGTGATCAGCGCGGAGGGGATGTTGCTGACCAGCGAACCGACGCCGATCAGCGCGACCACCACCGAGGCGACCGGAAGGCTGGCGCCGAGGCTGCGTGCGGTGAGGGCCACCACCGGGAGCACCGCGCCTTCGGCTACCCCGAACATCAGCGCGGGCGCGAAGGCCGAGATCATGATCGGACGAAGGCTGAACGCCTGCTCGGTCCTCGGCGCGGTCACGCTGCTCATCTCTGCTGGGGTGGCTCGGGTCAGCATCGACCCTATCCGCGACCGCCGACGGCGGTGCTTCGGCAGGCCAGCAGGTGAGCGCTACGGCAGCGGTGTGGCTCGCTTGCTACCGTGAGCGCCTTGATAGGACGGGGTGATCGGCGATGACCGAGCGGATGGTCGCGTTGTTACGCGGGATTAATGTCGGCAAGGCGAAGCGGGTTGCCATGGCCGATCTGCGCGACCTGCTCACCGACCTCGGCTATACCGACGTCCGCACCCACCTGAACAGCGGCAATGCGATCTTCAGCAGCCCACCGAAACTGGTCAAGCAGGCTAATGAGCGAATCCAAAAAGCCATTGCCGGGCAGTTAAAAGTCGATTGCGCGGTGGTCACCCGAACTGCCAGCCAGCTAACCGAAGCCCTGTCCAACGACCCGTTCGGCGACCTGGCTACCGACCCGTCCAGGTACCTGATCGGCTTCCTGTCCCACGAACTGGGCCCGGCTAAGGCGAAGGCGTTCGAGCAGCGAGATTTCGGTGAGGACCAGGTCCGCTTCGGTGGGCCGCAGGCCTACCTGTGGTGCCCAGGCGGCATCAACAGCTCCGCGTTGTTCAAGACCAATTGGATGAAGGAACTCGGCGTTACGCTGACCACCCGGAACTGGACGACCGTCCACAAGCTCGTCGAATTAGCCGGGAATGAAAGCTGAATCGCTCCCAGCGCCGGGTGCCCGGCACCCTCAGCGAAAGGCTCAGCGCGGACGGCCCCGAGTGCGCAGTCGATCAGCCGGATTCCAGCGAGGCGCAACTGGTCAGGCCGTAGCCGGTCATGAAGGTGGCGATGGTGCTGCTGTGGTCCGGTGCGCTGCTGAGCGCCTCACCGTCGGCGGCGACCTTGGCCGAATCCTTCGCGTTGCTGTCGGCCACCATCCGCTCGGCCAGCGGCTTCACCGTGGCGAAATCGGACTTCTCGATCGCCAGCCACTTCTCGGTCAGCTCGGCCTTGTCCGCCGAGCGGTTGACGAGTTGATCGGCCTGCTGGATGAACGAGGGCAGCAGCCGCAACGTGCCGCTCAGGTTGGCCACGATATTCGGGTAGTCGGTCAGGCCGGACGGTGTCGGCAAGGCCTTGCGCTGGCTGTCGATGGCCGAGCAGATCGCGTTCATTTTCGATACGAACTCGGTCTTGGTCAGTTGCGCGCTGGAGGTGCTGGGCAGCGTGCTGGCGAAGTTCGGGCCGCTGCTCTTCTTCGATGAGCAGCCGACCGTGCTTGCACCGAGCGCGAGGATCGCGAGCGCGGCGCAGGCCGTCCGGCGGCGATAGGTAGGCATGAAGTAGTTCCCCCGTTGGTTCGGCAATCACTTGACTTAAATCAGATCGCCCGAACGGTAACAAATCCAGGCGAGCGGCTCAGCCTTGAGCTATTGCGTCGACATAGTCAACTTCCCAGCCGGCCACCGTGCAATGGCGGTGGATGTCGGCGCTGCGCACCGGCTCGCCGCAACTCTTACAGGTCCACTCGCCTTCGAAGGCATGATCGCGATGGCGCAAGGTGAGCGGCGGTTCGTCCACGGCCCAGTGGTCGCCCCACTGCCGCAACGCTTGCAAGACGGCCGACAGCGACCGGCCGCGCGCGGTCAGGTGGTAGTCCCAACGAGCCGGCGACGCCTGATACTGGCGCCGTTCGAGCACGCCGGACTCGACCAGCACCTTGAGTCGGGCAGCGAGCCGATCGCGCGGCGCCCCGGTGCCGTGCGCGATCTCGGAGAACCGGTGATTGCCGAACATGACCTCGCGGACTACCAGCAGGGACCACCTGTCACCGACAACCTCCAGCGCTGCCGCGACCGAGCAGGGCCGGCCCGGCAGGGTCGTCGGGTCAATCCGGTCAGCAATCCTCGGCTCAGCACTTTCGGGCTCAGCGGGATTGGACTCAGCAGTTTTGGACTCAGCAGTTTTGGACTCAGCAGTTTTGGACGGTGTCACTAGCCAAGGTTTGCACATCAAACCATCAACCGCTAGCGTGGCCGAACATGATGGTTGGAAAATCAAACCGCAAATGGGTGGCAGTCGTCGTGCTGGCCGCGGTGTTCATGACCAACCTCGACCTGTGGATCGTGAACGTTGCGCTGCCGTCTATCGGCACCGGGTTCACCGAGCACGGCCGATCGCCACAGCTTGCCTCGCTCTCGTGGGTGCTCAACGGCTATGCGGTCGGCCTGGCCGCGCTGCTGATCGCGGCCGGTCGACTCGGCGATCGGATCGGGCATCGCCGGGTGTTCCTGGTTGGAATCTCGCTCTTCTCGATCGCCAGCGCGATCTGCGCCGTGTCGCCGAACCTGCCGGTGCTGATTGCCGCGCGCATCCTGCAATCGGCCGGTGCGGCCGCCCAGCTGCCGACCTCGCTGGCGCTGCTGCTCTCGGTCGCGCCAGCCGAGCGACGCACGGCCGTTGCCCGTGGCTGGTCTGCGATCGGGGCGCTGGCCGCCTCGGCCGGTCCGGTGCTCGGCGGCCTGCTGGTGGTGCACAGCTGGCGGTGGGTGTTCCTGGTGAACCTGCCGATCGGGCTGGCTTCGCTGCTGATCGGGCTGCGGGTCCTGCCGCACCCGCCGCGCCGCGAGCGGGAGCCGTTGCCGGACCTGATCGGCGCGGCGCTGATCACCGTCGCGGTTGGATCGCTGACCGGAGCGCTGGTGCAAGCACCGTCCTGGGGCTGGGCGGCGCCGGCCACGCTCGGCCTGCTTGCGCTGTCGCTGATCGCGATCGCGGTGTTCGTGCGCCGCTGCGCGGTGCATCCGCATCCGCTGTTCGAGCTGAGCCTGTTCTCGGTGCGCGGCTTCGGAATCGCCAACGCCGCCACCTTCGTGTTCAGCGTGGGCTTCTCGATCATGTTGCTGTCGAACGTGCTGTGGTGTCAGCAGCTCTGGCACTACTCTGCGCTGCGCACCGGGTTGGCGATGGTGCCTGGTCCTGCCCTGGTGCCGATCGTCACGGTGCTCTCGGCCCGGGCGGTGCAGCGCTGGGGAGCGGCACCGGCGGCGATGCTCGGCTCGGCGCTGTTCGCCGCGTCCATGCTGTGGCGGGTCGCCTTCGTCAGCAACACGCCGGCCTACCTGCACGACCTGCTGCCGAGCATGCTGCTCGGCGGCACCGGAGTCGGCCTGACCCTGGGCACCCTGATCGCCGCCGGCGTTACCGCGCTGCCGGCCGAGCGCTCAGCAACCGGTTCGGCGATGGTCAATGCCGGCCGGCAGATCGCTGCGGCGGTCGGGGTTGCGATCCTGGTCAGCCTGATCGGGGTCCGGGTCCAGCCGGACAGCGTCACCAGCTTCCGGCTGGCCTGGCTGGTCGCGGCGATCCTGTCGGCAGTGGCCGGCCTGCTCGCCGCCGGCTTGCGCCAGTCCCGCCGAGCGCCCAGCGCGCAACTGGCGGCGGTCGGCTAATCGCCCGTGCCGTTGTCGGGCTGCCGGGTTAGGCTCGCAGCGCCATGACCGATCCTCGAATTGAGACCGCACCTGCGGCGGGCACCTCGTTGGGCTATGCCTTGTTCGACACCGCCCTGGGTACCTGCGCGATCGCCTGGTCGGCGGCTGGGGTAGCCGGCGTGCAGTTGCCCGACCGTGACCCGGACCGGACCCGGGACGGGCTGCTACGCCACCACGAGGGCGCTGTCCAAGCCGAGCCACCCGCCGCCATCAGCGACATCATCGCCGGTATCCAAGCGCTGCTCGATGGCCAGCACGTCAGCTTCGACGGCATCGACCTCGACCCTGTTGGGGTGCCGGAATTCAACCAGCGGGTCTACGAGCTCACCCGTCGGATCCCGGTCGGTTCGACGCTCAGCTACGGCGAGATCGCCAGCCGGCTCGGCTCGCCCGGCGCGGCGCGTGCGGTTGGACGGGCGCTCGGCGACAACCCCTACCCGATCGTGGTGCCCTGCCACCGGGTGCTGGCCGCGGACGGCTCGATGCACGGTTTCTCCGCGCCTGGCGGCATCGCCACGAAACGCCGGATGCTCCGGATCGAAGGCGCGTTACCGCCTGAGGAACCAACCCTGTTCTGAGCCGGGCAGCAATCCAGCCGTAGCCGTGGGCAGCGCCGGCCGCCGCCCGTGACAGGATTGGCGACCATGAGCCGGGATGGCAGCGCGCTGTCGGCGACCTCTGTCGGATTGCGTGGCAGACAGGGCCGATGGTTGTTTCGCGATCTCTCGGTCGAGCTGTACCCCCGCGAGATCGTCCGGGTCGGTGGGCCGGCGGGTAGCGGGACCTCAGCGCTGCTGCAGGTGTTTGCCGGCGTCGTGGCGCCGAGCCGGGGCGCAATCCGGCTGCGTACCCCGACCGTCGGGTACGTGCCGCAACACTTCGGCGAGAACCTGCCACTGAGTGCCGAGGAGTACCTGACCTGGCTGGGCCGGATGCGTGGTCTGCGGCCGGACGTCCGGCAGGCCCGGATCAGCCAGCTGACCCGATCGTTCGAGCTGGGGACGTCGGCCGGACTGCGGCTGGCCGGCATCACCGGAAATCGCGAGCAGCTGGCCAGGCGGATCGTGATCATGCAGGCATTGCTGGACGAGCCGGCGATGCTGGTGCTGGACAACCCGTGGGTCGCGACCGACGCTCACCTGCGCGACCTGCTGTCGCGGCGGGTGCTGGAACTGTCCGCGGCCGGCTGCCTGATCATCTTCACCGGTTATGCACCGGCGCTGCGTCCGAGCCGGTACCTGACGCTGACCGGTGGCCGGGTGCAGGACACCGACTACGACCCGGCCGTGCGAGGCGATAACTACCTGCGCTGCGAGCTGGCCGGCAAGGGTTCGGACCTGGACGGCGTACCCGGGCTGATCGAGCAGCACAAGCACCCGGACGGCCTGGTCGTGATCGTCGATCGCGCGCATAGTGACGAGCTGATCCTGCGCGCGGTGCAGGGCGGCTGGTCGATCCGGCGAGTGGAGCCCAACCGGTGATCGCCCTGCTCGGCTACCAGTTCACCGAGTTTCGCCGAACCCGGTACTGGCTGGGGGTGCTGATCGGCTACCTGGCCTTTCTCCTGCTGTTCTACCTGCGCACGGCTCGCAACCATCCCGGTTCGTACGGCAATGCTGGGGTGGCGCTGCTCGCGGCCGCGATCGGGCTCGGCTGGACGCTGGCCGCCAGCCAGGATCCGGCCCGCTGGCAGATCATGGTGGTGGCGGCCGGTAGTCGGGATCGCGCGGTGCTGTCCCGGGTGCTGCTGGCCTTCGCGCTGGTCGTCCCGCTGTCGGCGCTGGCGATGCTGGTGGCCGCCAGCCACAAGCTGGTCACCGAGTCGGTGCTCTCGCTGGTCGCTGCGCTGCTGCTCTACCTGGTGGTAGGCCTGATCGGCTGCCTGGTCGGCACCGAACTCGGTCGCCGGATGTCACCGCGCTCGATCATGCCGATCACCGTGGTGGTCAGCCTGATCCTGCTGATAATGGTCTGAACCACGCGATTAGGCTGACCCGATGCCATCGGAACTGATGCTCATCTGCGGCAGCGTCCGCGCCGGATCGACCAATGCCGCGGCATTGGCCTGCGCGAGCGAGCAGCTGCCGGCCGGCTGGCGCGCGCGTAGCTACAGCGGGCTGGCCGAGCTGCCACATTTCAACCCGGACGACGACGTCGAACCGCTACACCCGGCGGTCGCGGAACTGCGGGGCAGCGTCGGCAACGCCGGCGCGCTGCTGTTCTGCACGCCGGAGTACGCCGGCGCGCTGCCGGGCTCGCTGAAGAACCTGCTGGACTGGACGATCGGTGGCGGCGAGATGTCGGGCAAGCCGGTGGGCTGGATCAATTCCTCCGACCGTGGCGCGGCCGGCGCCTACGCCGAGTTGCAAACCGTGCTCGGCTACGCCGGAACCTCGATCGTGGCCGCAGCCTGCGCCCGGATCCAGGTGAGTCGCAGCGAAGTGGCAGCCGATGGCAGGATCGCAAACCCGGATATCCGAGCGGCAGTGGCTGCCAGCGTTGCGGCACTCTGCGCCGCGGCCGAGTAGGTTAAAATCTCACATCGGGTATTGCGGACGAGCTGAAGGCGCCTGGTTCAGCCGTATGATCCCGACTCGCCAGTTCCTGAACTCATATGTGAGATAACTGGGTTACGATGGCCGCATGGTTGAAGAAGTAGGAGCCTCGAAAGACTACGCCCGCCGGGTCGGCACGCTGATCCGCGACTCGCGCAAGAATCGCGGCTGGACCCAGTCCCAGCTTGCCGAGACCCTCGGCACCTCGCAGAGCGCGATCAACCGGATCGAGCAGGGCAACCAGAACCTCAGCCTTGACCTGCTTACCCGGATCAGCGAGGCGCTGGATTCTGAGATCGTCTCGATCGGACGTTCCGGCCCGCTGCATCTCCGGGTGGACGGTGGCCGCAAGCTCGCCGGCAGCATCGACGTCAAGACCAGCAAGAACGCAGGCGTTGGTCTGCTGTGTGCGTCTCTGCTCAACGATGGACGGACCGTGCTGCGCAAGGTCGCCCGGATCGAGGAGGTGCACCGGATCCTGGAGGTGCTCAACAGCATCGGGGTGAAGACCCGGTGGCTGAACGCCGACAATGACCTCGAGATCGTCCCGCCGGCCGTCCTGGACCTGGCCTCGCTCGACTTGGATGCCGCCCGCCGGACCCGCAGCATCATCATGTTCCTGGCGCCGCTGATGCACCACGAAAAGCACTTCGAGCTGCCCTATGCGGGCGGCTGCGCGCTTGGCACTCGGACCGTGGAGCCGCACCTCACCGCCCTGCGCCCGTTCGGCATCGAGGTCAGCGCTGCGGCCGGTTCCTATAGCGTCGAGGTCGACCCGTCCGTCCGGCCGAGCAAGCCGATCGTGCTGACCGAGCGCGGTGACACGGTCACCGAGAACGCGCTGATGGCCGCGGCCCGCACTGACGGCGTCACCGTGATCCGCAACGCCAGCTCCAACTACATGGTGCAGGACCTGTGTTTCTTCCTGCTCGAACTGGGAGTGCAGGTCGATGGCATCGGCACCACCACGTTGACCGTGCACGGGGTGCCGGAGATCCGCCGGGACGTCGACTACTCGCCGTCGGAGGACCCGATCGAGGCGATGAGCCTGGTGACGGCGGCGATCGTGACCGGCTCTGAGATCACCGTGTGCCGGGTGCCGATCGAGTTCATGGAAATCGAGCTCGCGCTGCTGGAAGAGATGGGCCTGTCCTTCGACCAGACCCCGGAATACCCTGCTGCAAATGGCAGAACTCGCCTGGTGGACGTGACCGTGCACCCGTCGAAGCTGCACGCCCCGCTGGACAAGATCAACCCGATGCCCTTTCCCGGCCTCAACATCGACAACCTGCCGTTCTTCGCGCTGATCGCCGCGACTGCGGAAGGCTCGACGCTGATTCACGACTGGGTCTATGACAACCGGGCGCTGTACCTGACCGAGCTGACCAAGCTGGGTGCCAAGGTCACCCTGATGGATCCGCACCGGATCTACGTGGAAGGCCCGACCCACTGGTCAGGCACCGAGGTGATCTGCCCGCCGGCGCTGCGGCCGGCGGTGGTGGTGTTGCTGGCGATGCTGGCCGCCAAGGGAACGTCCTTGCTGCGCAACGTCTACGTCATCGACCGCGGCTACGAGCAGCTGGCTGATCGGCTTAACCTGCTCGGCGCGAGCATCCACCCGTTCCGCGACGTCTGAGTTCCGCACGCCTGAGTCCGCGGCGTCGCCAGCTAAGTGGACGGGCCGTCCCGCCGGCTACCAACCTTGGTAGCCGGCAGGACGGCCCTATTTCTGAACGACGAACCGGAACGAGTTACTTGATCCTGATGGTTGCCGAGCCGGTCTCCTGACCGCAGGTGTAGTTAGTGCTGATGAACTTGCACCCGCTGATATAGGCCGAACCGTAGGCCGAGCCCTTCGCGAAGGCCTGGCCGCTGCCAGCCGGGACGGTAACCAGCAACGTCTCGTGACCCCCCGAGCAGGCCACGTTCGTGTTGGTCTGGCCGGTGGCGATCTTCTTGCCGACCTTCTCGCTCACCTGGACGCTCAGGTACGCGCCACCGTCAGCGTTGCAGGTGACTGTGATCGGCACCGAGACGGCCGCTCCGCGCGCGACCAGGTTGGCCGGCGAACCGACCGTAACGTCGAGGAACAGCGGCGGTGAGTAGAAGGCCGCCGCCTGCGAGGACGGGCTGAGCACGGCGAACCCGCCGCCGGCGGCAAGCGCCGCAGCGGTGGTGCCGAGCTTGATCATGAATGGCGTCATTCCATTTATCCCTTTCATTGTTGTGGTGTGTTGCTATTGCTGAGCCGGTGGACCGACCCAGCACAACCGGCCAGCGCTGCTGCAGTCAGCGGTATGGCCGGAAAGTGCCCGGTGAAATCGAACAGAACTGATACCGCGACTGCGACGACTGCCGCGATTGCCGCTGCCCACACGCTGCGGTCGCTGCCCGGCTGCGGTCGTTGCCGGATCAACCTGCCGACCAGCAGGTACCCGCAAGCCAGCAGGCAACCGACCCCGATCACGCCGAGCTCGGCGAACAGCTGCAGGTATTCGTCATGTGCGTAGGTGAAAACTCGTAGCCCGCCGGCTGGTGACTGCCAGCTGAGCTGGCGCAGTCCCGGGCCGCTGCCGGTGACCGGATGCTTGCCGATCTGATGCCAGACCGCGTTCCACGCCGCGCCCCGGTCGGCCGAGTGCAGGCTGAACCGGGCAGCACCGAGTCGAGCGAAGGTGTGCTGGCCGGCCGCGAGCCAGCTCAACCCGGCCACCGCCAGGCCGCTGGCGGCCAGCACCACAGGCAGCCGGCGCGCCCGGGTCAGCACAGCCAGCCGGGGCCGTCCAGCGCAGCTGGCCGGATCAGCCAGCGGGACGGCGCCGATCAGCAGGCCGAGCAACAGGGCAGATAGTGCTGGCAGGTAATGGGACCGCGCGCCGATCGGCATGGACGGCAGCAGGCCGCCGGCCCCGACCAGCGCGCCGAGCAGCGGCACCGCGCCGACCGTGAGCAATCGCCGCCAGCCGAGCGTCGCGGCCAGTGCGATAGCGCCAGCGGTAAAGGCGAGCAGGCCGCCTCGGCTGAGCGTGGCTGCCAGGCCGATCAGCGTGGCGGTGAGCAGCAGGCCATTCAGCCGCAGCGCAGCCGCAGCCTGCTCGCGGCAGCGCAGCGCCAGCCCGGTCAGCGCCAGGATCGCCAGCAGTGCGGCCGCGGCATTCGGATAGCCGAGCGTGGCCGATGCTCGCCAGAGGCCTTGGCCGGGTGTGGCCAGGCTGGCCCGATGGTTGAGTACCCCGAACCAGGCCAGCAGTCCGGCGACCGCGCCGAGCAGCAGCAGCGCGCTCGTCAGCCAGTCCACCGAGGGGCCGTCCAGCACGGTGCAGCCGGCGATCAGCACGAGCACGGCCAGCACCAGCAGGCCGAGCCGGAAACCGGACCCGATCGAGCCGTGCAGGCCGGCTTGCAGCATCGTCCAGCTGATCAGGGCAGCCGGCGCGCTTCCAGCCGGCCAGTTCGCGAGCCATCGAAGGCCGTTACCTGCCTTGGCAATTCGCACCGCCTCGAACGCTGCCAGCACCGCCACGCCGGTGATCACGACGAGGAGGTACCGCTGGCCAGCGGCGTAGAAACCGCCTTGCTGATAGGCAGCGCCGGACAGCCCGACCGCCGCTAGCGCGGCGATCAACTGCGGGCGGATGCTCGCGACCGGCTGCGGGCGGCCCGGTGAGTCCGCGGTCGCGGCGGTGTGCGGGCTGAGCTGAACCATCTGAAACCTCCCCGTTGTCAGCAGCAGCGTGCGGCGGCGGCCGATTGCCGGTGCCGGATTGCCGTGCTGCATGTAGAGAGCCGCCGGCCGGTCGAAAGGTTGCGTTCCGTTACTGATCCGTTCTATTTATCGGGATAGCCACGAATTCGGGCACCTAGACGGTTGCACCTAGTGACCGGCTCGAAACTGGGTTGGATCGCACCCCTCGCAGGTCGTGTTAAGTAAGCGTGAAAGTTTGCAGGAAGTTAAAACTTCCGTCTTGTGCAGTCAGCAAAACGACGGAATAGTCGCGGTCGTATGTCGCGACGATGAGCGTCCCGACTTCGGGTTCAGGGGGAAATCTACGAATGACCGTCAACAGACCTCGGATTAAAAGGTCACGAATCATCGGAGCGGTCGTCAGCGCCACTGCGCTCGGCACCGTCTGCCAGTTCCTCGGGGGTGCGCCCGCACTTGCGGCGTCCCCGGCTGCGAGCGGCACTGCTGCCAAGCCCGTGATCGTGGTCTTGCACGACCAACTCGCGGCGACGCCTGCCAACCGGGCGCACGTCAATGCTCGTCGCGCGCAGGCAACCAACGATCAGAACGCTGTACTGAACAGGTTGACCCAACGCGGCGGTGCCAAGCCGACCAAGGTCACCCACTACACCTCGGCCAACGCCTTCGCTGCCACCGTGACCTCGGCCCAAGCCAGCGCGCTGGCTTCGGACCCGTCCGTAGCCGCGGTTATCCCGGACACCCAGGTGGCGATTCCGGTCAAGGCCAAGGCCACCAACGATGGCCCGATCACCAAGGCCCCGGCGATCGGTACCCCGCCGTCGAACGCGGTCTGCCCGACCGACCCGAGTAAGCCGCTACTCGAACCCGAAGCACTGCAGGACACCAACACCGCCTCTGACGACCCGAACGCCAAGACCGCCCAGCAGTTGACTGATGGTGCCGGCACCAAGGTCGCCTACATCGCGGACGCGATCGACCCGAACAACCCGGACTTCATCCGGGCCGACGGCAGCCACGTGATCGTTGATTACAAGGCGTTCTCCGCCGACGGCCCGACCCCGGCTGACGGAGGTGCCGAAGCCTATGGCGACGCGTCCTCGATCGCCGCGCAAGGTTTGGTCGCGCACGACCTGTCCACCTTCGTCAACCCGGCCTACCCGCTGCCGGCCGGCTGCAACATCCGGATCCTCGGAATGGCGCCGGGCGCCAGCATCGTCGCGCTGAAGATCGACTTCTTCACCTCCTCGATCGTCCAGGCCATCGACTACGCGGTCAGCACCGATCACGTTGACGTGATCAACGAGTCCTTCGGCGGCAACGTCGTTCCGGACGCGGCGGCCCGTAGCGCCATCTCGCTGTTCAACGACATGGCAGTCGATGCCGGTGCCACCGTCACGGTGTCCTCCGGTGACGCCGGAACCACCAGCACCATCGGCAACCCGTCCACCGACCCGAAGATCATCTCGGTGGCTGCCAACACCAACAACCGGGGCTACGCCCAGACCGGCTACGCCGGCGCTCGGTTCTTCGGTAACGGCAACTGGACCAACGACGAGATTTCCTCGCTGTCCTCGGGTGGTTTCACCCAGAGTGGCGGCACCGTCGACATCACCGCACCAGGTGAGTCCGGCTGGGCGGTCTGCGATGACCGGTCGCCGGAGTGCGCCAACTACCGCGGTGGACGGTCGAACTTCCAGCTGTTCGGTGGCACCAGCCAGTCGGCGCCGCTGACCGCCGGCGCGGCCGCACTGGTCATCTCGGCCTACCGGTCCACTCACGGTGGCGCTTCGCCGTCGCCGGCCCTGGTCAAGACGCTGCTCACCAGCACCGCCACCGACCTGGGCGTGCCGGCCTTCGAACAGGGCGCGGGCCTGCTCAACGCCCGGGCCGCGGTCGAGGCTGCACTGACCTACCCGGGTGCCTCCTCGGCGGCCCCGGCCGGGGTCAGCTCGAACATCGCGCTGTCGACCAACGAGCTGGACATCTCCGGTACGCCGGGTAGCTCGAAGACCTCGACGATCGGCGTGACCAACGTCGGCACCAAGAACCTGACGGTCGCCACGGCAACCCGTGACTACCTGACGACCAACGTGCAGACCCACAACGCCACGCTGGACAACACCTCGACCCAGACCTTCCCGTACCCGACCACCGGTGCGCCCTGGGTCTACAAGAAGGTCACCTTCACGGTGCCGGCCGGAACCGATCTGCTTACCGGGCAGATGATCTGGCAGGGCGCCAAGAAGCAGGTCGGTACGGCGACCGTCACGCCGGTCGTCCGGCTGTCGATCTTCGATCCGAGCGGTGCGTTCGTCACCAACAGCCGCCCGCAGGGTGGTGCGGTGTCGGCGAACTACGCCAACGTGGATATCCGCAAGCCGGCTCCGGGTACCTACACCGCGGTGCTGTACACGCTGGGCAGCGCGGCCGGGTATTCCGGCAACGTCAGCCTGCGCACCACCTCGCAGCAGGCGATCAACATCGGCCAGGTCAGCCCGCCGGTGCTGACGCTGGCTCCGGGACAGACCAAGAACGTCAAGGCCACCTTCCGGATCCCGGCTGCCGGTGGTGACACGTCCTATGCGATCACGGTTGCCAGCTCCGACGGTCACCAGACCTCGGTTCCGGTAGTGGTTCGGACGATCGTGCCGACCTCGGGTGGTTCGGGCAGCTTCGGCGGGACCATCACCGGCGGTAACGCCCGTGGCGGTTCGGCGGCGCAGACCTTCACCTACGCCTTCGATGTGCCGAGCGGCAAGCGCGACCTGTCGGTCGGTGTCACGCTGGCCAGCGACCCGCACTACACGCTTGAGGGTGTGCTGGTCGACCCCAACGATGAGACTCAGGCGGTGGACAGCAACCTGTACTCCACCGACCCGTTCACCTTGGGTAGCCAGGGCCTGACCATGCAGCTGAACACGGCGAACCCGATCGCGGGTCGCTGGCGGCTGGTCATTCTGGTCATCAACCCGGTTCCCGGTGCCGCGTTCACCCAGAACTTCAGCGGCACCATCGGGTTCAACAAGAGCCAGGTCAGCACGGTTGGGCTGCCGAACTCGACGCACACCAAGCTGCCGGCCGGCAGTGCGGTGACGGCTCAGGTCAACGTGACCAACACCGGTATCGCGCCGATCAACGTGCAGGTCGACCCGCGCACCAATGACCTGCAGACCATCCAGCTGATCTCGCCGTTCGGACCGCAGTCCTTCCAGTTGCCGGCCCACGCGGCTCCGACGTTCCTGGCGCCGCCGAGCACCACCAGCCTCACCGCTGTTGCTGTCTCGGATGTGCCGGCGATCGCCGAGCTGACCCCGGGTCTGCAGGGCATCGATGTTGTCGGTGACCTGCAGGCTGCCCAGAACGGCAGCACGATCTCGGTGGCCAAGGTCGCCGAGCACCCGGGCACCGTTTCGACCGGCATCTGGTTCACCGATGTCAACGAGATCGGTGCCGTCGATGAGAACGGTGCTCCGACCGCGAACTCCACGGTCAACCTGAGTGCGCGGACGCCGGGCTTCGACTCGAGCGTCACGTCCTCGACGGGTGACTTCTGGTCGATCGCGGTCGATCCGACTGCCGATCTCGGTAGCGCGGTGACCATCCAGCCGGGTGAGACCAAGACGATCACGGTGACCATCACGCCGTCCGGTGCGAAGGGGACGAAGGTCAGCGGTGTGCTGAACATCTACACGCCGCCGTCGTTCGCCTATGCCACCTTCAACACCACCGGTGACGTGCTGGCGCAGGTTCCGTACAGCTACACCATTGGTGGCTGACCGGAGCTTGATCAGTAGCTAGACAGCGTTTGACAGGGCGCCACGGACCGATC
>JBDSAN010000559.1:0-5027 GCA_039922115.1 Jatrophihabitantaceae bacterium | reverse complement strand
CGGTGGTGTGCGGCCTGGTAGTGGCCACCGCCGGAGCCGGCTACCTCGCGGTCCGCAACCGGGACACGGTGGCCGGCGACGCTGGTAGCCACACCCTGCGGTTGCCGGCCACCACGGGCAGCTACGTGCAAGTCACCACCCAAACCGCGAATCAGCTGGGCAAGGACATGACAACCCGGCTGAAGTCAGCCACCGGCAAACTGTGGAGCAAGCCGGTTGTGGGCTTGTACGCCGACGATCCGGCCAGCCCGCCAAGCCTGATTTTCATGGGTGCCGACGCGCACTCGAATCCGAAAATGGCCGCTCAACTCAACACCTCCAGCGATCAGATCATCATCGACGGCTTCATGACCGGAGCGCAGGTGACCGACACGACTGCGTTCGCCGCCGGCCCGCTGGGTGGTTCGCTGCGTTGCGGAGCCGTCAGCGTCCTGACCCTGTGCGTGTGGGTGGACAAGTCCACCATCGGTTCGATCATGCTGACGCAGCCGAGCACCTTGGCTGATGCTGCCGCGGTCACCAAGGATTTCCGCCAGGTTGCCGAACGGTAAAGAACCTCAAGCCCTAGCCCGCAAAGCCGATCCAAGGCATAGCATCGTCTTCCCGGTAACGCTGGTTGACCGTACGGTCAGCCGGCAGGTCCGATCGACAGCCGTTCATGCGAGGTGCACATGCTAGCTCCCGCGGTGACTCCAGAGCTTGCCGAACGCGCCCTGATCGGCGCGGCCGTGCATGCGTTCTCGGTACGGGCCAGCACCCGGTCCAACCCCGGCGATCAGACCGATCTTGAGTTCGCCCGCCGAATACCGACGCCGGACGAGCTTGCCGAATCAGCGACGGTGTACGCGATCAGCCTTGTCTGGTGGGCATATCGCGATCGGGACGCGCGGCGGGCGCTGCTGCGAGACGCCACCGAGCAACTGCTCGCGCTGATCTCGGCCAGCAACACCGAGCATGCCCTTGAGGCCGGTTACCGCATCTATGCCAGCCAGCTTGCCGAGGCGACGCTGGCACCGATCGGCCACGCCGCCGAACTCGACCTGAGCCCGCTGCTGTCCGGGGTGGCCGAGATCGACCTGATGACGGCCAGGTTCGCCGACACCGCCGTGCATGCGGTACTGCTGGCTGACCGCAAGGCCTTCGGCGACCCGTCCCGATCGGCTGAAACGATGCGCGATCAGATGATCCAGCTGGCCTTCTGCGCGGACGCTGCCTGAACCCGCCGGGCGGCGTAAGTTTCACACCATGATGACTGCGGTGCAGATTTCTGCTGCGGTGCGCGGCGGGACGCTAACCGCGCGAGCGGCGACCGAGCAGGCGTTTGCTCGAATCGATCGGTACGACCAGCAGATTCAGGCCTTCCGGACGGTTCGGCGAACAGCCGCGTTGGCCGAGGCCGACCTGCTCGACGCCCGGGTCGATCGAGACCGGCTAGCGCTGGCTGGGGTGCCGATCGCGGTGAAGGACAACGTTGCGGTCGCGGGTGAATCGCTGCTGAACGGCTCGACTGGCAGCGCCACTACCGCCCAACCGGCCGACCATGAGGTGGTGGCCAGGCTGCGCGCCGCCGGTGCGATCGTGGTCGGCCTCACCAACGTCCCGGAGTTGTGCACCTTCGGCGCAACCGATTCGGCAGTCGCGGCGCATGCCGCCGCCGACGGCATCACCAGGAATCCGTGGGATATCGACCGCAGCCCCGGTGGCTCGTCCGGCGGCAGCGCCGCGGCGGTCGCGGCCGGGATGGTGGCCGTGGCCCACGGCAACGACGGCATGGGCTCGATCCGCATTCCGGCGGCCTGCACCGGATTGGTCGGCATCAAGCCGGGGCTTGGCCTGGTACCGGCGAAGCTGGGCAACGGGTCCTGGTTCGAGATGGCCGAGAACGGCCCGCTGGCTACCACGGTGGCCGATTGCGCGCTGGTGCTATCGGTGCTGGCTGGCCGGCCTGAGCTTGCCGAGGCAGCCGTTGCTGACCTTGCCGGAATCCGGATCGGGGTGTCGGTGCGAGCGCCGCTGCTCGGGTTACCGGTCGACCGGCAGTACACCCAGGCCGCCCGGACCGCCGGTGAACTGCTCGCCGGCGCCGGTCACCAGGTGGTCAGCAAAGAGCTGCGGTACCCGGTCGCGGCCGGTCCGGCTGCGCTGGCCCGCTGGTTCGCCGGTACCGAACTGGACGCCCGGCTACTCGCTGACCGTGGCCGGGTTGATCGGCGGATCGCCCGGCATGCTCGGTTGGGACGGCTGGTGCTGGCCACCGGTGGCCCGCGGCCACGAGCCCGCACCAGCTGGCAGCGACTGGCCGAACGCTACTTCCGGCAGGTGGACGTGCTGGTCACCCCGGCGCTGGCCCAGTTGCCGTTGCCGGCACTCGGCTGGCATGACCGTGGCTGGGCAGCCAACGTGCTGGCCAACGTCCGGTACGCACCGTTCGCCGCACCGTGGAACCTGGCGGGCTGGCCGGCGATGGCGGTGCCGGCCGGCGTGCACAGCAGCGGTCTGCCGCTGTCGGTGCAGCTGGTCGGCCGGCCCGGCTCAGAGGCCAGCCTGCTGGCGGTCGCGGCGCAGCTGGAACGGCTGCAGCCCTGGTCGCGCACCGCGCCCGGTTACCCGGCCGACTGATGGCCGACTAGCGTCCGGCGGGGCTCAGGCATTGCATCGGGCAACCAGCAGGATCTGTCTCAGCCAGGCACCCGGTGAATACTGAGCGGGTGAGTTCAGCGCGCCATCGGAGCGAGCCGACCGGACCGGCAGAGCTGGTCGAGGTCGCCGACCGGGTCTTCAGCTACCTGCAGCCGGACGGTTCCTGGTGGATCAACAACACCGGGTTCGTGGTGGGCTCCCGATCAGTGGTGAGCATCGATTCGTGCGCGACGCATGCTCGCACGCGTGCCTACCTGCAACGGATCGCGTCGGTAACCCCGGCTCCGGTCAGCACCCTCATCAACACCCATCACCACGGCGATCACACCTTCGGCAACTCGCTGTTCACCGGCGCCACCATCGTCGGACACGAGAACTGTCGCACCGCGCTGCTCGCCTTCGGGCTACCGCCACCGGACGGGATCTGGGAGCCGGTGGACTGGGGGCCGGTCGAGCTGGCGCCGCCGACGCTCACCTTCACCGACCGGGTCCGGATCTACTCCGACGACCTGCCGCTGGAGGTCAGCTATGCCGGCGGCCCGGCCCACACCACCAACGACAGCCTGGTCTGGTTACCCGAGCAGCAGGTGCTCTTCTGCGGCGACCTGCTGTTCAACGGTGGTACCCCGTTCCTGCTGATGGGCTCGGTCACCGGCGCCATCCGGGTACTGACCGAGGTGCTCGCGCCGATCCCGGCCCGCACCATCGTCCCCGGGCATGGCCGGCCGGCCGGTCCGGAACTCATCGAGACGGTGCTCGGCTACCTGCGCTTCGTCCTCGACCTCGCCGAACGGGGCCGCGGCGCGGGGCTGGCTCCGCTCGAACTGGCCCGCAACGTCGACCTCGGCGAGTACGCGGATTGGCTGGATAGCGAGCGAATCGTGGGCAATCTGCATCGCGCCTACCACGACCTGAACCCGAGCCTGGGTGAGCTGGACCTCTATGCAGCGCTCGCCGACATGATCAGCTACAACGGCGGCCGGCCGCTGAGCTGCCACGCCTGATACATCCTGTCGGAAATTTCAACTGCGTATCACGCACCGTGCATCGCCTTCCTTTGCTGGTGAGTTCGTCAATGGACGCCACCCCTCAACGGAGGACAGATGAAGAAGATGCACGTGCTGATGGCCAGCGGCCTGGCGCTGGTAATGGTCGGTGGCGGTGCGATCGCCTCGGCCGCCAGCAACAACAGCCCGGCCCAACCGGCCGGTGCGGCCCAGGCAAAGTTGATCGCAGCAGCGCCGATCGATACCACCACCGAATCGAAGTACACCCCGATCGCGCCGTGCCGGGTAGCTGATACCCGGGTCGCCGGTGGCCGGCTCAACAACACCACGACCCGCAACTTCTACCTGGGTGGCACCACCTTCTTCGTCGGCCAGGGCGGCAAGTCCGGCGGCTGCGGCGTCCCGACCACGGCCACCGCGGTCAACGTGATCATCACGGCGGTCTCACCCACCCACGCCGGGTACCTGCACGTGTGGCGGCCGACCGATACCGAACCGAACGCATCCTTCATGAATTACGGCACGAACTTCAACGCCAGCGGCACCGGCTCGGTCGGCATCGCAACCAACGGGACGGTCCGGATCCGCAACCTGACCGCGATCACCCACCTGGTCATCGACGTGACCGGTTACTACCTGGCGCCGATGACTGCCGAGGTGGCTTCTAACGGCAACCTGGTCCAGGGTTCGCGGGTGGCCACGTCGTTCCTGATCGGCGCCACCACCTCGTCCTATGAGGTGGACTTCGACCGCGACGTCAGCCACTGCGCGTACGCGGCGAGCTCGTACTTCAGCGGCTACGACCTCACCGTGGAGCCACGATCCGGTGTTCCGAACGGGGTATTCGTGCTCAGCACCTTCGACCACACCGCCACCGCCGACCAGTTCTACCTGACCGTCACCTGCTGATCCTGCCTCAGCGCATCACGCCACGGTGCCTGGTTCCCACGAGGAGCCAGGCACCGTGGTGCGCGCCGCCGACCGCGGCTCAGTGCTCGGAGTCGCGACCGCCAGCCAGGATGGACAGCCAGGTGCGGCCGTACGGCGCGCGATCCAGATCGCCCATTCCAGCTGAGTCGTCCTCGACCCGGTCAGCGATGGCGGCGCACCAGGCCAGCCCGCCGCAGACCAGGCCGACCACCAGCACCATCCAGAGCCAGATCATCGCGGTGTCCCTTCGGTCAACTCCAGCGTCCTCGGATTTCCCGCCGTTAGCCAGCGCCGGCACTCCAGCCCACTCGGTTTGCTGGCAAGCTCACCACATGCGGTTCATCCGGTTCCAGGCCGCCGTCGCTAACGATCGCGGCACGCATACCGGCATATTCGGCCTTGCCAACGGCTTGGCCAGAGCCGGTCGCCTCAGCCCAGCGGATTGGATTC
>JBDSAN010000558.1:0-2902 GCA_039922115.1 Jatrophihabitantaceae bacterium | reverse complement strand
GTGATGGTGTTCACGAAGGTGGCGGTGGCTGACGAGCCGGCCCACAACGCGAGCACGAAGCTGACCGAGACCACGTCGGCTCGGCCCTCCCGCAGCACCTGCTGAACGACCGGCGCGATCAACTGGTCGACCACCTCGGCCGAGAACGCCCGCGAGAAGCCGGTGAGCAGGTTGCGCTGCACCTGATCGACCGTGCCCCGGCCAGCCAGGTCTGAGAAATAGCCCAAGGCTGCCAGCAGCCCGAGTAGTAGCGATGGCATCGACAGCAGCTGCCAGAACGCCGCCTCGGCCGAAAGGCCAAGCACCCGGTCGTTCCAGGCCCGTGCGATGGTGCGGGTTACCAGCTTGCGGGCAGATCGCTGGCTCATCACAGGGTGACAGTCTGCCGAGTGAACCTGTGCACGAGCGTCGCGGCGCGCCGCAACCAACCGCCTCGATCTGGCCACCGCAGGGAAATGTCGGCTGCCGCGCGGGTCGATCTGCGACCGGACCGGGCCGGCCGGTTAACCTGGAACCCGAACGATCGTCCCGGCTGATGGAGGCGGCGTTCCAACGGTGCTGGCCGGTAGGCGCGTACCGGCAACGCAGGTGCAGGTACTGCTGAAAGGGGCGGCGTCGAGTGTCTGAACGCCGCTCGTCGGGTACCCGGCTGCGCCTGTGGCAGCGCGAGGCGCTGGCGAAATACCACTGCGAACCCCGCAAGGACTTCCTGCTCACCGCGACGCCGGGTGCCGGCAAGACCACGTTTGCGCTGTCGCTGGCGGTGGACCTGCTCAGCCGGCGAGCGGTCGATCGGCTGATCGTGGTGGCGCCGACCGATCACCTGCGCACCCAGTGGGCCGAGGCTGCCGAGCGGTTCGGGATCGCGCTGGACCCGACCCTGTCCAACGCGGTGGGCCCGGTCCCGGCCGACCTGCACGGCTACGTGACGACCTACGCCCAAGTCGCCGGCAAGCCGACCCTGCATGCCGCTCGGGCGACCAACCGGCGCACCCTGGTGGTGCTCGATGAGATTCATCACGCGGGCGACGGCCTGTCCTGGGGCGATGCGGCGGCGCTTGCCTTCGACAGCGTCACTCGGCGGCTGTGCCTGACCGGCACGCCATTTCGCACCCAGGTCAACGAGCGGATCCCGTTCGTCCGGTACGAGCCGGACGGCCAGGGCGGGCTGATCTCGACGGCTGACTACAGCTACGGCTATGCCGACGCGCTGCGCGATCACGTCGTGCGGCCGGTGGTTTTTGCCGCTTACACCGGGGTGTCCCGATGGCGAAACTCGGCGGGCGAGGTGATCGCGGCCTCGCTCACCGAAGCCGGCACGAAGTCCACCGAGCAGTCCGCCTGGCGAACCGCGCTTGACCCCAAGGGCGACTGGGTGCCACATGTGATCGCGGCGATGGACGAGCGGCTGACCCAGTTGCGCGGCTCCGGCATGCCGGACGCGGCCGGACTGGTGCTCGCCTCCGACCAGGACGACGCCCGCGCCTATGCCGAGATCGTGCACCGGGTGACCGGTGAGAAGCCGTACCTGATCCTGTCCGATGACCCGAAGGCCAGCGCCAAGATCGGCCAGTTCGGTGCGGGCGGCCCACGAATCGCGGTCTGCGTCCGGATGGTTTCCGAGGGAGTGGACGTGCCGCGGGCAGCCTGCCTGGCCTGGCTGACCAGCTACCGGACGCCGCTCTTCTTTGCCCAGGCGGTCGGCCGGGTGGTTCGCTCGCGCGGGCGGCACGAATCAGCGACGGTCTTCCTGCCGGCGGTGCGACCGCTGCTGGCGCTGGCCGCCGAGCTTGAGAACGACCGCAACCACGTGCTGCCACCGCCCTCGACCGGCTCGGATTCGCTGGACCTGGTCGATGAGTTACCCGACGAGCAGCCCGAGCGGGCCGAGTCGGAGCTGCTCGCCGAGTGGGAGGCGCTGGAGGCTGAGGCCCAATTCGCCCACGTCCTGCACGGCGGGCGTGCGGTGACCCCGGATGCCAGCCCGTCGGCAACCGTGGACGACGAGGATTACCTGGGCTTGCCGGGCCTGCTGACGCCGGAACAGACGGCCGCGCTGCTGGCTCAGCGCGACGGTGAACTGCGCAAGCGGGCCAGCCGGTCACGGCAGCGGCCCGACCAGGACCAGCTGCCGCTGGCCGCCGCAACCGCGGCCGATCCGGCCAGCGCGGCACAGACCAGCGCGGCGCAGACCAGCGCAGCACAGGGCGG
Organism: Jatrophihabitantaceae bacterium; assembly: GCA_039922115.1. Lineage (GTDB taxonomy): Bacteria > Actinomycetota > Actinomycetes > Mycobacteriales > Jatrophihabitantaceae > Jatrophihabitans_A. The sequence goes on along the minus strand of JBDSAN010000558.1, from coordinate 691 downwards.
CTGGCGGGCCGCCGCTGAGCTTCGCCGCGAGGTGAACCGGCTGGTAGCCGTGCTCGCGGCCCGCACCGGAACCCCGCACGGGTCCCTGCATGCCAAGCTGCGGGCCGCGGTGCCAGGGCCGGCCTCGGCCTCAGCGTCGGTGGAGCTGCTGGAGGCTCGCCGGGAACACTTGATGGCGATGATGTGATCCGGCAGCTGGCTGCCGATAGGACAGGTGAGCTGACGGGACGGCTGTTACAGCCAGGTTTCGGCGTTCGCTGCGGGCGAAAAAGGTCTCAATCGCAGGGGATCCGGAACTACGGCGCGCCTTAGCTGGTTGTATGTATCGAGCGGACACGATAAGTCTCTGAACCAAGCGAGGCCCGAGTCTGTGCGACCGAACGCGAGAACACTTCGCAGAAATCGAGGGACCTGTGACAAGCACCTTGACCGTCGAGCCGTTGACCGCAGTCGACCGCTGCGACCGGTGCGGCGCCCAGGCCTACGTGCGCGTCACCTTGCCGGCCGGACACGATCTGCTGTTCTGTGCCCACCACGGCCGGGAGTACGCGCCCAAGTTGCGTGAGCTGGACGCCCATATCGTTGACGAGTCCGAACGCCTGGACGAGTCGCAACCCACCCCTGCTGCTTCGGCCGGGCAGGCCGGCTGAGCAGGCCCGCACCGAATCACGCCAGCGCGAAGGCCGGTCCC
>JBDSAN010000557.1:0-16748 GCA_039922115.1 Jatrophihabitantaceae bacterium | reverse complement strand
GGCTGGTTCGGCCGGCGCAGCCCGGCTCAGCTGCGCAGCTGGGTGCGGACCGGCGACGCCGCTGCTTTCGCTGAGGCTTTGCCGGTCTTTCGCGCTCGCGACACCGACCTGATCGAAAGCGCCTGATCGCGGCGGTGGTTACCGATACCGCCGTTGCCAGCGGCCTGCGCCGGGCCCGGGCCGCTACCGCGATCACCTTTTCTTTCAATGGCTTTCTCTGGGCTGCCTGGGTGCCGCACATCCCCGAGGTCAAGGCGCACCTGGGGCTGTCTAATGCCGCGCTCGGACTCGCGCTGCTCGGGCCGGCGATCGGCTCGATGATCTCGATGCCGCTGATCGGACGGGCTACCACCCGGTTCGGCAGCGGGACGGTCACCGCCGCGCTGGCCTTCGGCACCTACCTGTTCATCGCCGGCCCCGGACTGGCCGGCAACCTGCCGACGCTGCTGCTTTCACTGATCCTGTGGGGAGTGGTGACCGGCGGCCTGGACGTGGCGATGAACGCCCAGGCGGTACAGATCGAGAAGTCCTACCGGCGGCCGATCATGTCGAGTTTTCATGCCTATTGGAGCGTGGGGACGGTGGCCGGCACGGTGGCCGGCAGCCTCGGCGCCGGTTTCGGGGTGTCGCTGGCCAGGCAGCAGGCCACTATCGCGGTGGTGATGGCGCTGGTCACGCTCTGGCTGGCCCGCCAGTTCATCGCCGACCACATCCCTGAGGACTACGAACCTGGTCAGCGAGTGTTCGAGATCAGGCTGGTACTGCTGGGGATTGCCGGGGTGTGCGCGTTGCTGGCAGAAGGCAGCGCGGCAGACTGGTCACCGGTCTACCTGCGCGATGAGTTGCGGGTATCAGCCGGTCATGCCGGTATCGCGTTCGGTGCGTTCACGCTGATGATGACCTTCGGCCGGTTGATCGGCGATCGGGTGGTACTGCGGTTGGGACGGGCCCGCAGCCTGACCGTGCTGGCCGCGACCGGAGCGCTGGGCATGTCGGCCGGCTTGCTGTCGCACAACGTCGCCGGCACCTCGCTGGGTTTCGCCTGCCTCGGTATCGGATTGTCGATCATGGTGCCGGTGTTCTTCTCCACCGCCGCTGACGGCCCCGGTGGCGCCGGCCCGAAGCTGGCGGTGGTTTCCAGCTTCAGCTACTTGGGATTCCTGATCGGGCCGGCCACCCTGGGTCCAATTGCCAGCGCCACCTCAGTGCACACCGCACTGTGGATGCTGCCCACCTTCGCCGGGCTGGCCGGCATTCTCGGCGTGGTCGCCGTCCGGATGACCGCCCGGCTATCCACGTCTTCTGCCGCCCGAACCCGCGAAACCTCGCCCAAATAGCGCGGGTTCGGGGGCGGCAGAACGCGCTAGGCGCGGTATTCGCGCAGCAGGCCGCGGCTGATGATGGTCTTCTGGATCTCTGAGGTACCCTCGCCGATCAGCAGGAACGGCGCCTCGCGCATCAGCCGCTCGATCTCGTACTCCTTGGAATAGCCGTAGCCGCCGTGGATCCGGAAGGCGTCCTGGGTGACCTCGGCGCAGTACTCGGACGCGAGCAGTTTTGCCATCCCTGCCTCAACATCGTTGCGCTTGCCGGCATCCTTGAGCCGGGCCGCGTTGACCATCATCAGGTGCGCCGCCTCGACCTTGGTTGCCATCTCGGCAAGCTTGAACGCGATCGCCTGATGATCGGCGATCTGCTTGCCGAACGCCTTGCGCTGCTGGGCGTAGGCGATCGCGAGCTCGAAGGCCCGGATCGAGATTCCGCAGGCGCGGGCGGCCACATTGACCCGGCCAACCTCGACGCCGTCCATCATCTGGTAGAAGCCCTGGCCGCGCTTGTCGACGCCGCCCAGCACGTCCGAGCCGGCGACCTGAACCCCGTCCAGGATCATCTCGGTGGTCTCGACGCCCTTGTAGCCCATCTTCTCCAGCTTGCCGGGGATGGTCAGGCCGGGCCGGGTCTCACCGAAGCCGGATTCCTTTTCCACCAGGAACGTCGTCATGTTCTTGTACACCGAGTCCGCGCCCAGCTCGTCCTTGACCAGGGTGGCGACCACCCGGGATTTCGCCCCGTTGGTCAGCCACATCTTCTGGCCGTCCAGCTTGAACCCATCGCCGGCTGGCGTCGCCTTGGTCTTGATGCCGGCGACGTCGGAACCGACATCGGGCTCGGACATCGAGAACGCGCCCCGCACGTCGCCGGTGGCCATCTGCGGCAGCAACCGCTGTTTCTGCTCATCGGTGCCGTGCTGCATCACCAGGTAGGCAACGATGAAATGGGTGTTGATCACGCCCGAAACGCTCATCCAGCCGCGCGCGATCTGCTCGACCACCAGCGCGTAAGTCAACAGCGATTCGCCGAGGCCGCCGAACTCTTCCGGAATCGTCAAGCCGAACAAGCCCATTTCGGCCATCCCCTTGACGATATCTTCAGGGTATTCATCGGCGTGCTCGAGTTCGGTGGCGTGCGGAATGATCTCCTTGTCCACGAAGCTGCGGACGGTGGACAGGATCTCCTTCTGAAGATCGGTGAGATCCGCAGTCTGGGCCAAGCGTGCCATGTCGATGCTCCCGTCCGTCCGGCGTCAGTCCTGCGGCGGTTCGAACGTGCTGGTCCGCGACAGGCCAGCCGCCCGTCCCTTCGCGGCGATCACCAGCGCCATCTTGCGGGACGCCTCATCGATCATCTCATCTCCGATCATCGCCGAGCCCTTCAGACCACCGGCCTCAGAGGTGTAGAAGTCGTAGGCGTCCAGGATCAGTTCGGCATGGTCGTAGTCATCCTGCGACGGCGCGTACACCTCGTTGGCGGCATCGATCTGGCCAGGATGCAGCACCCACTTGCCGTCAAATCCCAGCGCGGCCGACCGGGACGCGACCCGGGTGAAGCCCTCGACATCACGGATCTGCAGGTACGGGCCGTCGATCGCCTGCAGGTTGTTGGCCCGAGCGGCCATCAGGATCGACATCAGGATGTGGTGGTAGGCATCGCCGACGTCGTAGCCGGGCGGTTGCTCACCGACCACCAGCGATTTCATGTTGATCGAGGCCATGAAGTCGGCCGGGCCGAAGATCAGCGTCTCGATCCGGGGCGAGGCCTTGGCAATCGCCTCGATGGCGAGCAGCCCTTGGGCGTTCTCCAGTTGAGCCTCGATGCCGATCTTGCCCACCGGCAGCCCGACCGTCTTCTCGATCTGGGTGAGCAGCATGTCCAGCCACTCGACCTGGGCTGCGCTCTGCACCTTGGGCAGCATGATCGCGTCCAGGTTCGCCCCGGCGCCCTCGACCACCTCGATCACGTCGCGGTAGGTCCAGTGCGTGGTCAGGTCATTGACCCGCACCACCCGGATCTTGTCGCCCCAGTCACCGTCGTTCAGCGCAGCCACGATGTTCTTGCGGGCACCGGGCTTGGCCAGCGGCGCGCAGGCGTCCTCCAGGTCGAGGAAGACCTGATCGGCCGGCAAGCCCATCGCCTTCTCCAGAAAGCGCGGATTGGAACCGGGCACCGCCAGGCAGGACCGGCGAGGACGAAGGGCTTCGGGCTGCGATTCGGTCATGAACCAAGAGGATGCCACCGGTGCGCTGGCCGGGCACAACGATGTTCGCGGTGTCACACGCCGGTCCAACCGATCGCACGCGCTGCAGAATGCGGCTTTACACCTATATATTAATTAAGTAGATTTAATGGCCTTCATTGAAAATCTACCCTTCGGAGCAGCCATGCGGTCACAACTCAGCTTCAAGCTAGCGCTCGGCTCGGCCGCACTGGCCGGCCTCGCCCTGCTCGCGCCAACGGCCAGCGCGGTCACCCCGACCAAGGTCACGCCGGCAGCCGTGGTCGCACCGGCCACCATTCCTCAGTGCACACCGGACAACTGCGATTCGCTGATCGAGTACTACTCCGACGCGACCTACACGGTGCGAGTTGGCGAGTACGAGGACGGCCCGTGCGGCCAGCTCGACAATGGCGTGCACACCGAGTACTACAAGGTATTCCGGCGCTACTGCTGAACCCGGACGCGCCGGCTGATCAGTCCAGATCGGCCGGCGCGTCAACCCGGTCGCGGGCGCGAACCACCACTACCAGGCCGCCGATCAGCAGCGCCAGGCCCGGCAGCGCCCACAGTTGCGGTCGCTGATGCAGCCAGACCAGCGCGATCAGCGCCGCCCCGGGCGTCTCGATCAGGATCGCCAGGCTGACCAAGGTAGCGCTCATCGAACGCAGCACCACGTTGATCAGGCTGTGCCCGAGCAGTTGCGCGCAGCCGGTCACCGCCAGGATCAGCAGCCAGGCGCGCGCGGAGTAGCCGGTCAGCGGCTGCCGACCGATCAGGCACGCCAGCAGCAGCAATCCGGCACACACGCTGTAGCAGATCGCGGTATACGAGGTCGTCGACAGTTGCTTGCGCGCGCTGGCGCCGGCGGTGACGTACACGGCGGCGAACAGGCCGCCCAGCACGGCCAGCCCGTCCCCGGTGAGCGCTCGACCGGACACCCCGAAGTCGGCGCCGGCGATCAGCGCGGTGCCGGCGATCGCCAGCACCATGCCCAGCCAGGCCACCCGTGGCAGGCGGCGGCCACTGGCCACCGCGATCAGGCCGGTGAAGATCGACTGGGTGGACACCAGCGCGGTGGCCGAGGCGACCGAGGTCAGCTTGACCGCGGGCACCCAGGTGCTGAAATGCAGCGCCAGGAACAGCCCGGCCGTGATCGCCACCAGCCAACCGCGCCGGTCCAGCCCGCGGTACTGGGCGCGATCGCGGACCGCCGACAGCACCGCGGTGCTGCCCGCGCCGAGAGCGTTGCGCCAGAACGCGATCGCCAGCGCCGGAGCCGCGGTGGCCGCCATGATCGGTCCGGACGCGGACACGCCGGCCAGCGCAACCATGAGCAGGCCCGCATCGCGCACCGGAGGCAACGCCAGCGACTCTCGGGCCTGCGGCGTCGGGGGCATCCGACCATCCTGTCATCGACTGCGGATTGCGCATTTCACGCAGGTAGCCCCGCCAGCCGCCGCTCGATCGGCGCGGTTGCCGATGGCGCCGCGAGTCACCGCGCGGTGCCCGGCGGCCGGGTTAGCACCCGATTAAGCTTCAGCCGTGAGCACCTCGCCCCGAGTCTTCATCGCCCGGCTCGCCGGGATCGGTGTTTTCGACCCCAACGGCGACCAGTTGGGCCGGGTCAGGGACGCGGTTGCCACCCTGCGGGTCGGCCGGCAACCACCGCGGGTGCTCGGGCTGGTCGTCGAGGTGCAGCACCGCCGCCGGATCTTCGTGCCGATGGGACGGGTCACCAGCATCGAGCCGGAGGCGATCGTGCTGACCACCGGCAGCGTGAACATCCGGCGGTTCGAGCAGCGTCCCAACGAATTGCTGGTGCTCGGCGAGGTGTTGGACCGGGGAGTGACCCGGATCGAGGATGGCACCAGCCTGGTGGTGGTGGATGCCGCGATGGAGCAGAGCAGGGCCAAGGATTGGGTGATCACCCGGCTGGCGGTGCGTGGGACGACCACCAAACTCGGTCGCCGGCGCGGGGTGCTGCATCAGGTGGACTGGAACGAGGTGGACGGGCTGTCCGCTGCCGAGAGCGCGCAGGGGGCCGACTCGCTGCTTGCGGTGCTGGCCGGGCTGCGGGCCGCCGACGTCGCCTCGCAGCTACAGGACATGTCCGACAAGCGCCAGCAGGAGGTCGCCGAGGCATTGACCGATGACCGGCTCGCCGACGTGATGGAGGAGCTGCCCGAGGAGGACCAGATCAACATCATCACCGGCCTGACCGACGAGCGGGCCGCGGATGTGCTGGAAAAGATGAACGATGACGATGCCGCCGACCTGCTGCGCGAGTTGCCGGCCGACGAGCAGGAGCGGCTGCTGGAGATCATGCAGCCGGAGGAGGCCGCGCCGGTCCGGCGGCTGATGACCTATGGCGAGTACACCGCCGGCGGCATGATGACCTCGGAGCCGGTGGTGCTGCTGCCCGACGCGACCGTCGCCGAGGCGCTGGCCCGATTGCGCAACCCGGACCTGACGCCGGCGCTGGCCGCGCAGGTTTTCGTGGTCCGGCCGCCGCAGGCGACCCCGACCGGGCGCTACCTCGGTGTCGCGCACTTCCAGCGGCTGCTGCGGGAACCGCCGTCCTCGCTGGTGTCCGGGGTGATGGACGCCGATATCGACCCGCTCACCCCGGAATCGACCTTGCAGCAGGTGACTCGGCACCTGGCCACCTACAACCTGGTCGCGGTGCCGGTGGTGGACGAGAACGACCGGTTGCTCGGCGCGGTCAGCGTGGACGACGTGATCGATCACCTGCTGCCCGAGGACTGGCGCGATCGGGACGAGCAGCCAGCCGATGCCGCGATGACCCGCAGGCGGGCGCAGTGACCGGCCGCGGCGAATCGCGAGCGGTAGGCGCTGGCTCGCGAGCGGTAGGGGGTCGCTCGTGACTGAACCACGGCGGCGGCTGGATCAGCCGAAGGCGCCGCGGGGTTTGCGCGCGCCCCGGATCTCATCAGAGGCGGTCGGCACGGCAGCCGAAGGCATCGCTCGGTTCTTCGGCACCGCGCGGTACCTGGTGATCCAGACCGCGATCGTCATCGTCTGGATCAGCATCAATGCCTTCTGGGGCATCAACTACGCGCATTCGAAGAACGATTGCAGCGCGCCGACACCGCAGAGCCGGCCGTGCAAGGCGACCAAGCCGTTCGACCCGTACCCGTTCATCCTGCTGAACCTGGCGTTCTCGACCCAGGCCGCGTACGCCGCGCCGCTGATCCTGCTCGCCCAGAACCGGCAAGCCGACCGGGATCGGATCCAGGCTGAAGCCGATCGGTCCCGTGATGAAAGGGCAATCGCGGACGCTGAGTACCTGGCCCGCGAGATCGCCTCGATCCGGCTGGCGCTCGGCGACGTGGTCACTCGCGATTACCTGCGTTCGGAGCTGGCCAAACTCGATCACAACCGCGACCGGGACACCTAGCCGGACTGGCCTCGCGGGTGTTGCGGTTGCGTGGGCCGCCTTGGCACGAGTGGGCGGTTGCGCGGGCCGCCTTGGCACGAGTGGGCAGTTGCGTGTTGAGTGGGCGGTTGCGGGCGGCGTGTCGGGTCGGTAACTGCCCACTCGTGGCCGGCTGGCGTTCGTGTTTAGATCGTGTTTCTCAGGGTGTTCTTGGATTAGCCGGGATTGTTGTCAGACCCCTGTCCTACGGTTATTGGCATGACGACGGGGGCGGTTTCGGCGGTGATCGAGCCGCTGCTGGATGTGCCATTGGGCTCGTCGGCTGAGGATGAACTGCTCGGCCTGATGCGGGAGGTAGAGACCGCCCGCCGGCAACTAGAAGCCCTTGACGCACGGCTGATCAGGGAAGCGATCCAGCGAAACCTGCCGGGCCGGTACGTGATGCGTTGCCACCGCCCGAAATCTGGTCTAGTAGCTGCGGCGAACGCCGCCCGATCAGTCCCTTTCCTGGAAACAGCAACTCCCGAGCGCGCCGGTGGCCATGTTCAGCACGCCCGCGTCCGCGTTCGGGGTGCCGCGCACGAGCATCCCGGCATAGCCACGCGCGCCGAGGAACGCGCCCCACAACACCACCCAGTCCTCGAAGCCAGGCCCATCCGCTTTCGGGTACGGCTCGGTCCACGGGTGAATGCGCTTTTGCAGCACGAACGGCTCGTCCATCGAGGATTTGATCAACGATTCCCATTCGGCCGCCGAGCTCTGCCAGCCCGGAATCACCCCGGTGCCACCGTGCAGCAGGGTGGGCTTGAGGATCAGCTCCTCGCGTTCAGCGGTCGCGTACTCGGCCAGCTCGACCTGCCGTCCCTCGACCGTGACCAGGCCCGGCCGCACCATCCGGGTCCACGGCAGCAACCGGTCGATGCTGGCGAGCTCCGGCTCGGTAAACAGGTGCCGGTTCGCCTCGTCCGACAGCAACGCCAGCGCACCCTTGGTGCTGTACAACTCGGCATCCATTGGCGAAAAGATCGCCACGTTGCCCCGCTCAGCAGCGCGCAACACCGGCTCGATCAGCGCCGGCCCGGCCGGATCGAGCAGATCCTCCATCAGGAAGATCCGGTAGATGACATCGATCTGCTGATCGCCCAGCCAGATCGAGTCATCACGCAACTCCAACTGCCCGATGTGGCAAGGCAATGCCTCGACGCCCAGCGCGTCGAACACCGCCACGTTCTCGCGCAGCTGCGGCTCCAGGGTCTCGTAACTGGCCGGCCAGTCGCACAGTGCGACCACCGGACGGGTGCCGGACGGCACCTTGCACTCGGCGAAGATTGTCTCGACCACCTCAACCATGGTGTCGGTGTAGGTCAGCTCGTTCTGCTCGACGAAATCAGCGATGAACGGCAACTGCAGCATCGCCCGGTTCAGCGCCATGTTGTCCACGCCACCGAGCGCCGAGGACATGTTCAGCTCCATCACGCGGAATCCGGCCTCGTCGCGGTAGATGTCGGCTCGGGCGAGCCGGCTCGGCGCGCTCCCCCGGCCGCGCAGGACCGCCTGCACCTGCTCGGGGGTGATACCGGTGGACCGCGCGAACGCACCCAGGTCACCGCCGTACAGCTTGTCCGGCAAGCCAGTAACCAACCGGTACAGCGTCTCCAGATCGGTCGCCAGCTGATCGACTTCTGCCTTTTCCAGAAAGCCTGGTCGGCTCATCGTCCGGCCATTGAAGATGGTGTCGGCGATGCTGGTCCGGACCTGATCACGCAGGCCTTCGACGGTGAGCTCCTGCTGCCCGGCCCAGGCATCAAGGTAACGCTGGGTCAGGTCGTTGTAGGTCCTCACGCGTTCACCTCAATAGCGTCGGCGGATTCAGCGTCGGTGGATTCAGCGTCGGCAAGCCCAGCGTCGGCAGCAGCGTTAGCGGCCACAGCCGGGTTGGCACAGGCGTCGATCACGATCTGCTTCTCCAGCTCCTTCACCCGCCGGTAGTCCAGATCGATCGCAGCCTCGTCCGGCGCGACCAGCGTCACCCAGGCCAGGAAACTGGACAGGTCATCGGTGGACTGCACCCAATCACCCGTCCCCTTCGGGAAGTTCCGGTCCACGTAGGTCGGCAGCTGCTCCAGCTCGTCGAAAATCTCGGCGTTGCGCCAGATCCCGGCATGCGGGGCGGAGACGAACACCCCGCACAGGTGCTGCAACAGCTCGTAGGACGGCCGGTACTCGCCATGCACCCGGTGCATCACGGTGCGCAGGATGTGGTTGGAGCCAGTAGCGATCTTGCTGATGTACTGGTGCCCGCCACCGGCCGGCCGCTCGGCGATCTCGATCAAGCGCGGCCCATTCGGGGTCAGCATGACCTCGGCATGCCCGCAACCATTGCGGAAACCCAGCGCGTCCAGCACCTGCAGGGTGTAGGCCCACACCGTCTTGGTCTGCTCATCGTCCGGGGTGAGGAAGTCCACCCGGTCATAGATGCCGATCCGATCACCCTTGCGAACCTTGGTGTAACGGCAGACATCGACCAGCCCGTGCTTGCCGTCGACCGAGTACGAGTCGACCAGAAACTCGTTGCCGGCCGCGAACTCCTGGATCAGGATGCCACCGTTGACCAGGCCCAAATGGTTGACATCATTGGTCATTCGGGCCAGCAGCGGCCGCCACTCGTCAGTGCCGGCAGGCACGATGTGGACGTCGTCGGTGCCGCCGGAGTTCGGTGGCTTGACCACCAGGTCGCTACCGGTCAGATCATTGTCGGCGATCCAAGCAGCGATCTCGTCGGCATCGGCGGAGAACAGCTGGCGCAGGTGCGGCACGCCGGCCGCGGCGATCGCTTTGGCCATCTCCCACTTGTCCCGGCGGGCATCGGCCAGCGCGCCGACGTTGCCGCTGCCGGGCAGCAGGATCGGTACCAGCGCCTCGTACAACCGGATGCCGGTCTCAGCGCCAGGCAGGATGCACAGCGGATCGAACTCGGCAAGCTTGCTCGCCAGCGACTGCACCGCGGCCTCGGACAGGTCACCGTCGTGGTAGATCACGACCTCGAAATTTTCCGGATGCCAGGTGTCCTTCAGGACGTCCACCGGTTCAGGGGTGCTCAGCACCGCGATCGGCAGGACGCCCTCAGCCCGAAACGCGGCCGGGTACTCCCGTCCGGTCGACAGCGGGTCGACGATGATCGCATAGCGTGGCATTGCCTGTTACCTACTTTCTGAGCTGACGGACATTGCGGTTGTTTCGGGGTTACGGCTACCTTGCTCGGGCCCGGCCACGGGCTCGACCGGAACCGTGGCGGGTTCGCTGGTCGGCTCAGCTACCGGTTCGGTTGGGCTGCTTTCCTGCTCGGGACGCGACATGCCCGATACCGCCAGGACGAGCGCAACCAGGCTGGCCAGGCCGCAACACCACCAGACGTTCAGCCCGATCGCGTCGTAGAGGAACACCCCCAGGCCCGGGCCAACCGCTCCACCGAGGTTGAACATCAGCTGCATAGAGCCGATGTAGCGCCCGCGCAGGTGCTCCGGCGCGGCCATGCCCGGGTAGGCGAACATGGTCGGTCCGCCGACCATCTCGGCCATCGTCCAGATCAGGCAGCCGATGAAGAAGATGGCCACGCCCCAGGGCAGCGCATAGAGCGCCAATCCGCCGCCCAGCAAAGCGAATCCGGCGGCCATGGCGACCTTGATCGGCCAGCGCTGGACGACCTTGGTCACCAGCAGCTCGCAGGTGATGACCAGGAAGCCGTTCAGGGCGACGACGCTGGAGTACCAGATGGTGGCCAGGCCGGCGTCGTGCATGGTCAGTGGCAGGGTCGAGATGTACTGGATGTAGACCATCGAGTTGACCAGCATCGCCAGCAGGTAGAGCAGGTAACGGCGGTCCTGCAGCAGGGCCCGGTACCCGGTGGCTGCCTTGTCCTTGATCTTGGCCGCGGCACGGCGCTCGGCGGCCGGCTTGCGGCGCGGCAACCAGATCGCGGCGATGATCGCGTACGCGATCGCAGCGATCGCCTCGGCCCAGAACAGCACGTCCCAGCTGATCGCGATGAACAGTGATGCCAGCAGCGGAGCCGCCGTGGTACCGAGGTTCAGCGCCCAGCGGTACAGGGCGAACATCATCACCTGACGCTCGGGCGTGGTCAGCTCGGACAGCAGGGTGGCCGCAGCGGGCCGGCAGAGCTGGTTGACCAGACCGCACAGGAACACCGCGGTGATGACGGCGAGATACGGGCCGACGTAGAGGACGACCAGCAGCAGCACAGCCGTGCCGAGCATCGACACGATCGTGGCCAGCCGTGGCCCGAGCCGGTCTGCCAGCGCTCCACCGGCCAGCACCCCGGCCAGTGAACCGACGCCGTAGATGGTCAGTGCGAAGCCGCCCTGCCAGGGGCTGAATTGGCGGAAGCCGAGGAACAGCACCAGGAAGGTCTGGAAGAACCCGCCGAGCCGGTTGATGAAGACGCCGAGCAGCAGCGCGCGGGACGGGACCGGCGCGGCCTTCCACGTCGCCCAGATGCCATCGTCCGGCCTGGCCGGTTCAACCGCAGCGGTCACCGCGGTGGCTCGGCCGACTCGGCGACGGCCTCGGCCACCACCAGGGCAGCCTCGGCAGCGGCGATCGTATTGCGCGCCTCTTCCTCAGTGTCTGCCACCGCGGTGAGGTAGGCGATCCGTCCCCATACCGTGCCCGCCGGCGGCGGCGAGTGATGCTGGCCGGGTGCGGCCCGGACCACCGCGAGGTCGACGTTGGACGGCAGCCGGGTCGACTCGAACGAGATCGCGCCGATGGTCATCTCGTACGGGACGTAGCAGAACCGGACGGCACCGAAGCGCTTGCGATCCGGCGCTACGTCCGGACGCTGGCCGCAGGCCACCGCGGCAGCGGCCAGGCCCGGGTCGATGCCGTTGGCGCGCAGGCCAAGGTAGGGAATCAGGTCGCCACCGAGCCGGCCGTTCACCTCGATCAGCTTCGGTCCGGACGGGGTCAACCGGAACTCGGTGTGGGTGATGCCATCGGTGAAGCCGAGCGCGGTGTGTGCCTGGGACAGCAACTGCAAGAAGGCCGGGTCGGCCAGCATCGGGTCGGCGCCGTCCACCAGGTGGCCGACCTCCTCGAAGTACGGCGGGTAGCCGATCTCCTTGTGTGCCAGGCAGAGCGGCAACACCTCGCCGTGGTAGACGGCACAGTCGACGCTGATCTCGGGCCCGTCGGCGTACTCCTCGACCAGCACTATCGCATCCCCGAGCACCGCACCGGGCGCGGTAGTGTCCCGAGCGAATGCGAACTGCGCCAGCAGCTCAGCCTCATCGGCCACCAGCACCACCCCGAGGCTGGCCGCCACGCCACGCGGCTTGAGCACTACCGGGTAGCCGATCTCGGTGGCTGCCGCGATCGCCTGCTCAGCAGTTTCCACCAGTACCGAACGGGGTTGTGGCACTCCGGCCGCGGCCATCAACTCCCGGGTCAGGTGCTTGTCACGGCACCGCAGCACTGCCTGCGGATCACCGCCGGGCAGCCCGAGCGCTTCGGCCACCTTCGCGGCCGGCAGGATCCGGGCCTCGTCCCAGCAGAGCACCCCGTTGATCGGATCGCGCTCGTTGAGCTCGCTGGCCGCCACGATCATCGCCTCGGCATCGAGGGTGTCAGCCAGTACCGTCACCGCGTCGACATACTGGCTTTCCCACTGCGGTTCGGCTGCCAGGAAAAGGTGAATCCGGTAGTGCTCGGCGATCGGCGCGAGCAGGTACTCGCGAAACAGCCGGTCACCGGTGGAGATGAGCAGCAGGTGCGGCCGGTCCGCCGATGGCGAACTAGCAGCAGCGATCACGGGGTTGCTCATGATGGGGCTCCTCCAACGCTCGACTGGGCAGCAGCGACCTGCACGATCTGCGAGACACCGGTCGAGCCGTCAATCCGTTGCCACTGCTCGGTGAGCTTGATCCGGCCGTCCGGCAGCACCGTCGGGGTGCTGACGCAGCGACCGGCCACTACCTCGCCATCGGCCATGATCTGGCAGTAGGCGGCATCGATGACCCCGTGCGAGTCAACGACCCCGACCAACCGGCCTGTGCGCACGCTATCACCAGTGAATTCAGCAGAAACCAGGTCCCGCTGCTGATGGTAGTGCCCGATCACCGAGCCTTCGGCCAGCTCGGCCGGCCCGAAGTCCAGCCCGTCATAGTCCGGCCGTTCGGTCGGCGGTGAATCGGTTTCGGTCACCGGCACCGTCAGCCCCACTGGATCGGGCACAGCTCGTCGCGGACGGCGAACACTTCCCGACCGAGCATCGAGTTGAGCACCAGCGCTGCCCGGACCGGCAGCAGGGTCAGGTTGGCATCCGGGATGCCGTGGCTGAACCGGGCCCGGTTCAAGGCGTAGATCCGGTGGCCGTTCATGCCCTTCCAGCGCACCGAATAGTCCTCGTCGACGATGATGTCGCCGTCCTCGTCCACGTCGATCCGCTCGCGCAGGTCGGCCGAGAACGGTACCGGCGCACTCTGCCGGCCGACCGCGATGATCGCGTACCGGACGTGGTGCTCCTCGACCTTCTCCGGCGTGGTGCAGTGCAGCATCAGGTCACCGGAAGCGTCCTCGAGCACGCCCTCGGTGACATCGCGACCGGGCAGCAGCGAGACCGGGAACTGGCCGTGCTCGAGCATGCCGTCGTAGTTGGCCTGGTACAGCGTCTTGAGCGCACCGGGGGTCAGCGCGTCGCCGGTCGGGTTGGCCTCCTCGACCAGCCGCTTGCGGGTGGTCCGGCTCAGCCCCTGCAGGAACTGCTGGTGCGCCGGGCGGTAGATGTCATTGGCCGCAGGCGAATCGTCGATGGTCTGGAACCACTGCCGGCGGCCCAACCACTTGATGTTGGTGAAGCCGGCATGCAGCAGCCGCAGCACCGCCTCGACGCCGGTCTGGCCACCGCCGACGATGGCCACCGGAGCCGACTTGTCGACGCTCATGGTGGGCAGGTGCATCGCCAGGTGGTCGGCGATGAAGCAGCGATCCTCCGGCAGGCCGGCCAGCCCGGCCGGGATGCTCGGACGGGTGCCGACGCCGATCACCAGGTGCTCCGAGCGGGCGATCTGGCGGCCGTTGGACACCGCGTAGAAACCCTCGCCCTCGACGAAGGAAATCTCATCGATCGGGCTGTCGTAGTGGATGTTGTCGATCTGGCCGGAGGCCCAGGCCAGGTAGCGCATGTATTCCCGGCGCGGGATGACATCGAATTGCGAGTTCATCATCGCGAACAGCCGGCCCTGGGTGACCAGGTAGTTCAGGAAGCTCAGCTTGTGGGTCGGGTCGACCAGCGTCACCAGATCCTTCATCCAGGACGTCTGCATCCGCACGCCCGGGTGCAGCAGCGAGGAGTGCCAACTCGATCCGGAGGCCTTGTCGAACAGCGCGATCTTCTCGTCCGTGCTCGACTGGAACAGCGCGGCCAGGCTGAGGTTCGCCGGGCCAGCTCCGATCCCGACCGCATGGTAGTAAGGCAGCTTCGTTGACTCGGTCATGATGGTTGCGCGCTCCGTCCGATCAGGGTTGGTTGTGGTTCCAGCCGGTTGCGGCAGGACTCGACGAGCTGGTTCGCAGCGCGTCGGCTGGCGGCGAGTACGGTCTTTGCCGCACTCCCCGTCCCGCCGGTGAAGGTGAACAGCCGGTCATCGGTACCGCTGACCGGTCGAAGGGATAGCAGGCCGTCGGCGGCGTAGCAATCCACCGCGGTGACCGGCCTGGCCGCTGACCGCAGCCGCAGGCCGGGAAACCGGCGCTCGGCAACTGCTGCCGCGGTCCGGCTCAGTTCCAGGTCCGGCTCGCCGCCGGCCGGTGGCACGTCCCAGGCCGCGGTCGGCAGGCCGAGCAGTACCCCGTCCGGGGTCGGCTTGCCGAACAGGTCGGTCAGGTCATCGACGAACGTGGTCGACAGCGCGCCGCTGGCCTGGTGCACCGTGTACTGGATCCGCTTGGTGCGCAATCCAGTGGCGTCATAACCGTGTTCGCGCAGCAGTTGGCCGGTCCAGGCGCCGGCAGCCAGCACCACCCGGTCGAAGTGATAGCGCTCGCCGGCAAGGCTGAACGAATTCGCCTGCAGCTCGGTCACCGCGCCGTCCGGCAGCAGCTCGACGCCGGCCCGCGGCACCAGATCAGCCAGCACCGATTGGCGCAAGCGCTGCGGGCTCAGGTAACCGGCCTGCGCTTCGAGCAGGCCGACCACGCTGGAGTCAAGGCCGGCCCAGCCTCGCCGGGTCAGCTCGGCCGCATCCAGCAGCGCGGCCGAACCGGGCAGGCCGGCCTCGATCTCGGCCATCGCGACCGGCAGCGGAGCCGGATCAGCCGGCAGGTACACCGACCCGCACTCGACGAAGCCGGCCCAGTCCCGCATCCTCGGATCGCTGACCAGTTCAGCCATGCTTTCAATGGCTAAACTCCGCTGCTCAGCCGAGATTTCGAAGGCTCTGACCGCCCCACCCGACACGGCGGTGGCGTCGGCGGGCGTTGCCGGACCGGGTGCCAGCAGCACCCGCTCGACCTCGGGCAGCTGGGCTAGTCGCCAGCTGAGCAGCGCGCCGGCGACCCCCGCACCGATGACACAGACCTGCATGATCCTCGACTACCTACCGTCCGGGTCGCGGCGGCTGGCAGCGCCGTGATCGATACCGCACAGCGCGGAGCGCAATTGCTGCCAGCGTGGGTCACCCTGATTTCCGGCATTGGCCAGCAGGCTGCGAGCCGCCAGCGCCGACTCGTAGCCGCCAGGGCGCAGCGCGTCCAGGCCGCGGACCAGGTCCGGCCCGGCCAGCTCGGCCGGTTGTGCCGGCACCGTCTCGGTGCCGGCCAGCAGCGGGGCGACCCGGTTGCGGAACTGCTCGAAGGCCGCCATCGTGAAGTCGCTCTGGTACCGGTCCGGCCGATCCCAGGCCAGGTACAGCCGGACGATCTCGGGGTCCTCGCGGTCCAGCAGCTCATCGGCCCAGATCGCGTGATTGCGGCTGGTGGAGAACTTCGACCCGTCCAGGGTGTAGAACTCGTTGACCACGGTGCCGCCGATCTGGTCCGGACGGGCCCCGAGCGCGGCGTACAGCGCCGGCCACAGCAGCGCGAAGTAGAAGCCGTTGTCGATGCCGTGGAACCACCAGATCTTGTCGACCTGTTGCCAGGCAGCCTGCTCGGCCTCGACACCGCGAACGTCCGGGTCGATGCCGGTGCTCGCGCAGTGGTAGGTGCTCAGGCCCAGCTCGACGTTGACGTCCAGCCGCAGCCCCGCCATCGACCCGACGCCCTCGACACCCCAGTTAGTCGGGTAGCCCAGCGGGATCTCGGGCAGGCCGTCGGCCAGGTAGCCGGCGATCAGGTCGCGGATCCGGCGGGGCAGCTCGGCTCGCATCCAGGTCTGTTCCAGCTGCTGGTGGAACCTCTCCAGCACCAGCACCGGCACCCGCGCGGTGAACTCGGTCGGCGCGCCGCCGCAGCGGTTGCACCTCGGATCGATCAGGTCCTGGGCCGAGGCGTAGCCGCCGCAGCCTTCGCAGGTACCGCCATTGGATCCGTTGCCGCACCGCGAGCAGGTGCCGATCACGTAGGAGTTGTGCAGGGTGCGACCGCAATCGGAGCACGCATGCAGGGTCAGTTCGCGCAGCTCGCAGGCGTGCCCGGCGATGTAGTCAGCGAGCTCGGCGACGGCCTGCTGATGGGCTGCTTGCTGCGGGTCGAGGTAGACGTCGCAGCCGACCCGGGCCCGGAACAGCGCCTCGTCGATCCGCTGCCGGAAGTCCCATATCAGCTTGTCGACATCGACGC
>JBDSAN010000556.1:0-7786 GCA_039922115.1 Jatrophihabitantaceae bacterium | reverse complement strand
TCCTGTTCAAGCGCGACGTGATCCCGCAGCCGCGACCGAACCAGTTCGAGTTCACCGCGACCCACCTCGGTCACTATGTGGGACGCTGCGCCGAGCTGTGCGGTACGTACCACTCGCAGATGAACTTCGAAGTCCGGGTGGTCTCGGCCGACGATTACGCGAAGTACCTGACGAACCTGGCGGCCATCCCGTCCGGCGACCCGGCGCGGCAGAGCAAGGCGTTGAAGTCGATCGGCCAGGACCCGTGCGCGACCACGACCCACCCGTTCGGAACCGACCGGCTCAGTCGCTCGGCGTCCTCGGCGCCACTGTGCGACGCAAGCTCGAACTAGGCGGTAGCGACAGATGAAACTCGAAGCTCGGATCTTTCTGTGGATCGCCCTGTTCTGCTTCGTGATCGCCGCGGTGTACGCCTGGTGGACCGAACGTGACTACAGCCGGGTCGAGGTTGCCGGTACCGCCTCGCTGGTGCTGTCCGGTGGCCTGATGGGCATCGGCGGCTCGTTCTTCTGGTTCGTCTCACGGCGCATCGACGCCCGGCCTGAGGATCGCAACGACGCCGAGATTGCCGAAGGCGCTGGCGAACTGGGATTCTTCTCGCCCGGTAGCTACTGGCCGGTCGGTATCGCGGCGGCCGGTACGGTGGCCGGCTTCGGAATGGCGCTGTTCCAGATCTGGCTCTTTGCCACCGGCGTCGCGCTGATCCTGTTCACCGTGGGCGGCCTGCTGTTCGAGTATTACGTGGGGAACCGCGCGCCGCTGCGCTAACCCGAGTTCAACGCTGGTCGCGAATGGCCAGTGGGGAACCGCGCGCCGTTGCGCTAACCCGAGTAACCGGCGCTGGTTGAGCCGGGCTCCAGGTCGAAGACGAGCCGGCGGGTAAGCACGCCCGCGATTGGATCGTGCACGACCTCACCAACCGCGACCCCGCCGGCTTGCTCGTAGAACGGCATCGCCGGCAGCCGCGCGTCCGCCCAGACCACGCTGGCACCGCTGGCGGCGGCCCGAGCAAGCACCTGCTGCAGCATCGCGGTACCCACGCCCAGGCACTGCCGGTTCGGCTGCACGGCCATCCCCCAGAAGTAGCTGGCCGGCGCGTGCGGGCGGTCCGGGCACGGGTACTGGACCATCGAGACCACACCGATCAGCTCGGCCCGTGACCGGGGCGATCCAGCGGCGGCCTCGTGCACGCCGAGGTGCACCGCACCGCCGTCCAGGTCGCCCGGCACCGGCCCAGGTGGCCACTGCAGGACCAACCTGCGTAACGGCTCAGCCTGCCGCCAGCCGATCTCGCTCACGAGCACCCGACAACCATGCCACGCAAGTTGGTGCCCGGTGGAGCAAATCCCGCAGAAATAGCGCCGGTGGGCGCCGTTGCAGGGCTGCGATCAGTCGGTCAGCTCGTGCCGGTCCCGCTCGGTCTGCTCGGCAGCCAGCGCCTGCAGCTCGGCTTCGATGTCGGCCCGTTCCCGGACCGGGTAGAAGAAGCCCTTGACCTTGCCGCCATGCGGGTTGCCAAGCTTGTTCATCCGCTTCGGTACCGGAGTGCCGGCATACTGCAGTTGGCCGTGACCATGATCGTCGACCGGCCCGAGTGGCTGGTGGATCTCGATGAACTCGCCATTGGGCAGCATCTTGATGATGCCGGTCTCAATGCCATGTTCCAGCACCTCGCGGTCATGCCGCTGCAGGCCCAGGCACACCCGGTAGGTGAGTGCATAGGCCAGCGGGGGAACCACCAGCAGCGCGATCCGGCCGGCCCAGGTCATCGCGTTCAGCGAGATGTCGAAGGCCTTGGCGATCAGGTCGTTACCGCCGGACAGCAGCAGCACCGCGTAGAAGCTGATGGCCATCGCGCCCAGGCCGGTGCGTACCGGCACATCGCGCGGGCGCTGCAGCAGGTTGTGCCGGTCGCGGTCACCGGTGAGCTTGGCTTCCAGGAACGGGTAGGCACCAGCCAGCGTGAACAAGATGCCCGGAAGTACCAGGGTCGGCCAGAACAGCGGTGGGATCGTGTGATGGAACAGCCTGATTTCCCAGGACGGGAACAGGCGGGTCGATCCGTCCAGGAAGCCGATGTAGAAGTCGGGCTGGGACCCGGAGGACACCTGAGCGGTGTTGTACGGGCCGAACAGCCAGACCGGGTTGATCTGGGCCAGGCCGCCGAGCGCGGCACACACCGCGAACACGATGAAGAAGAAGCCGCCGGCCTTCATGCCGTAGGTCGGGTACATCCGCTCGCCGCTGACCGTTGCCTCGGTCTTGCCCGGACCGGGGAACTCGGTGTGCTTCTGCTTGATCAGCAGCGCCATATGCGCGCCGATCAGTCCGGCCAGGATGCCTGGCACCAGCAGGACGTGCACGATATAGAGCCGTCCGATGATCTCGGTGCCGGGGAACTTGCCGCCGAATACCAGGAAGGCGGCCCAGCTGCCGATGACCGGGATGGATTGCACGATCGCCTCGGCGATCCGTAGGCCGGTGCCGGACAGCAGGTCGTCGGGCAGCGAGTACCCGGCGAAGCCCTCGACCAGGCCGAGGGTGATCAGGCCGAGGCCGATCAGCCAGTTCAGCTCGCGCGGCTTGCGGAACGCGCCGGTGAAGAAAACCCGGAACATGTGGATGGTCATCGAGGCCATGAACAGCAGCGCTGCCCAGTGGTGGATCTGGCGCATGACCAGGCCGCCACGCACATCGAAGGAGATGTGCAGCGTCGAGGCGTAGGCGCGCGACATCTCCACGCCATCGAGCGGGATGTAGGACCCGTGATAAGGGACCTCGGCCATCGAGGCGTCGAAGAAGAAGGTGAGGAAGGTGCCGGTCAGGATCAGGATGATGAACGAGTAGAGCGCGATCTCGCCCATCATGAACGACCAGTGGTCTGGGAAGACCTTGTTCAGCTGCTTGCGGGCGCCGCCAGCCAACCCGAGCCGTTCCTCGGCCCACTTGCCGGCCTTGCCCTGCGGGGTCCGGGGCTTGTCGAACCGTTTCGGACCGGCGACGGTAGGTCCTTCAGTCTTCGGAACCGTGCTTGTCATGGACGCTCCCAGAATGCTGGGCCGATAGCCTCGGGAAAATCGGCCTTAGCCACAAAGTACTGCGTACCGTCGACTATTTCGACGCCGAGTGGCAGCTTCGGCAGGCTTCGGGTTGCTGGGCCGAAGACCGGCTTGGCGTCCTGAAGCACTTCGAACTGCGATTGGTGACACGGGCACAGCAACCGGCTGGTCTGCTGCTCGTAGAGCGAGGCCGGGCAGCCGGCGTGGGTGCAGATCTTGGAGTACGCGACGAAGTCCTGCCAGCCGAAATCCTGCTGGCCTTTGCGTGCCTTGACCACCTGGCCCGGCCGGAGCCGGATCAGCAGGGTGGGGGAGTCACCGGCCGCGACACCACCGGGCACGCCCGGAAACACCGTGGCGATGCTGCCGGGTAGCAGGTCACCGGGACCGATCCGGCTGCCGTCGGAGTTGACCATCGGCACCCCGGGGCCCCACATGGTGTGGAACAGGCTCTGGCCGGGGCCCTTGTTGGGCTTCTTGATCATCGCGCCGACCAGGGCCACCAGCGGCACCACACCGAGCGCGCCGCCGGCCAGGCCGAGGGTGGTCTTGAGCATCGAGCGCCGGGCCACCCCCATGTCCTCGAAGCCGGAGATCAGGGTGCCCGCGGCGAGGATCTGCTCGGTCTCGCTGCTCGGACCGTCGTGCCGATCCTGCACGACTTCTTCCTCGGGCAGCAGCCACTTGGCCCACAGGATCACGCCGATGCCGATGGCCGCCAGGGCCAGGCCGAGCAGGCCGCCGAGCAGCGGGGTGAAGTAGCGGAAGTTCTGGTTGCCCTCGCCGGGCAGCCGCCACTCGAACGGCACCGCGCCACAGAAGACCACGATGAAGGCGACCGCGGCCAGGAAGCCGATCAGGAACACCGCGGCGATGGTCCGCTCGGCGCGCTGCTCGGCCTTGGTGCCGGCGATCGGAAAGCGCTCACGGCGGTGAACGATGTAGACGCCCTCAGCTTCAGCGCCGGCGATCATCGCCTCTTCGTTGCTGAGCGCGGCTGCCTGCTCGGGCGTCATGCCCTCGGCGTCATCGGGTGAGTGCGAACTCACGACTTGGCTCCGATCCACAAGATCGCGATCACCAGCACGCCCAGGCCGACCGTCCAGACCAGCAGGCCTTCCGAGACCGGACCGATCCGGTCCAGGCCGGCCCCGCCCGGGTCCTTAGAGGTCTTGAGGTACTGCACGTAGCTGATGATTTCGCGTTTCTGTTCCGGGGTGATCTGGTTGTCCGAGAAGACCGGCATGTTCTCCGGTCCGGAGAGCATCGCGGTGTAGATCTGGGTGTCGTTGGCCACGGTCAGGCCCGGCGCGACCTTGCCGGCCGACAGCGGGGCGCCCT
This sequence comes from Jatrophihabitantaceae bacterium, assembly GCA_039922115.1. Classification (GTDB taxonomy): domain Bacteria; phylum Actinomycetota; class Actinomycetes; order Mycobacteriales; family Jatrophihabitantaceae; genus Jatrophihabitans_A. Next base: position 3,386 of record JBDSAN010000556.1, on the reverse strand, counting down.
TGCCGGTGGCACCGTGGCAGGACGCGCAGTTGAGCCGGAACAGCTGGCCACCCTCGGCGAGCTTGGAGTCATCGGCGCGCATGTTGGTGTCCGGCGCCGGCACCTGTGGGCCACCGCCGATCGACTGCACGTAGGCAGCCAGCTGGCGAGTCTCGGCCTCGGTGAACTTTGGCGTCTTGCGTACGTTGTTGGCGCCCTGGGACACCGCCGGCATCCGGCCGGTGCTGACCTGGAAGTAGGTGGCTGCCGAGCCGGATCCGACCAGGGTCGGGCCGCGGCCTTCAACGCCCTGCAGGTTCGCGCCGTGGCAGGTGATGCAACTGGTCTGGAACAGCTGCCGGCCCTGCTCGATATCGGCCGCGCTGGAGGTGGTGTCGGCCGCGCCCGAGGTCGGGGCGAGCATCGCGTAGCCGCCGCCGACCGTGGTCAGCGCTCCGATCAGCACCGCCACCCCGGTCAGCTTGCGGCGAACCAGCCCACGCTCGGTGCCCCGGCGGCCGGCAACCTTCGGCGTCTGCCGCAGGTTGTCAGACACAACCGGATCGAAACCGATCTCGCTGTCCGCTTCGGAGTATTCGCTCGGCGAGCAATCGTCGGTCATCGACGTCCCTTCACACTTGCGTGGCAATCAACAGCAACTAGCGATGCGAGCTGGTTCATCGGTGCCCGGTCAATGGATCAGGTAGATCGTGGCGAACAGCCCGATCCACACCACGTCGACGAAGTGCCAGTAGTAGGACACCACGATCGCGGCGGTGGCCTGGGCCGGGGTGAACCGGCCGAGGGCGGTGCGCGCGAGGAAGAACAGGAAGGCGAGCAGGCCACCGATCACGTGCAGACCGTGGAAGCCGGTGGTCAGGTAGAACACCGAGCCATACCCGGACGAGGACAGCGTCATGCCGCTCTCGTGCAGGCCGTTGACCAGGTGCCGGTACTCAAGCACCTGGTTTCGGTACTCGTTGGCCTGGCCGCCGACGAAGATGGCGCCCATCACGAAGGTAAGGAAGAACCAGCGGCGCAGGCCGAAAACGTCACCGCGCTCGGCGGCGAACACACCCCACTGGCAGGTCACCGACGAGGCCACCAGGATGATCGTGAACACCGTGGCGTAGCCGACCGTCAGGTGCACCTTGTAGGCAGGCTGGCCGTTCAACGCCGGCGCACCCGGCCAGACGTTGAGGTTGTTGGCCCGCACCGTGAAGTACATCGCGAACAATCCCGCGAAGAACATCAGCTCGCTGGACAACCACACGATCGTCCCGACGCTCACCAGGTTCGGTCGCGTCAGCGAATGCACGCGGGACGAAGAAAAGCGCTCCGCAGGCGCCTGTGTCGAGGTCACCTCAGCATTATTGCCTTAACTGCCGGCCCGGGCTGGCGTGGGGTCGGCGTGGCGACATGTCTCACCTAGCGGTAGTGGCCAGCTGAGTGCTAGCCAGGTCGGCGATCGGGCCTGTCAGCGGTGCCGGACCGTCCCGGCGCGGACCCGCGACGCGGGTCGATGATCGCGTCGATAGCATGGAGCGGCCGGCGGCGGGCCGCCGCATCGAGACGTTCAGCCGTCGCCGCAGGTGACCGAGGAAAGAAGCCGCACGCTCATGACAACAGCAGCCAGCATCACCGTCCTGGTCTACAGCCAGCATCCCGAGGTGCGCGCTGAGGTTCGGTCAGCGGTCGGCCGGCGGGCCGCTGGCGAACTGGGTCGGATCGACTGGGTGGAGTGCGCCAACTACAGCCAGCTGAAGAACCAGCTGGACCTCGGCGAGGCCGACCTGGCGATTCTGGACGGCGACGCGCAGCCGACCGGCGGCATCGGGCTGGCTCGCCAGTTCAAGAACGAGATTACCGATTGCCCGCCGATCATCGTGCTGTTGCTGCGCCCGCAGGATCGCTGGCTGGCTACCTGGTCGCAGGCCGAGGCCGCCATCGTGCGACCGATCGACCCGGTCAAGGCCGCTGCGGTGGTGGCCGAGACGCTGCGCGCGCACGCGGCAGCGATTCCCGTGATTCGCTGAGCCGGCCGGTCGAGAGCGCGCTGCGATGACTCAGCACAGCTGGCCCGAGCTGCTGACCGCGCTGATGCGCCGGCAGGACCTGCCGATCGAGGCAACCGCGTGGGCGATGGACGAGATCATGGCTGGCGAGGCAACCGCGGTGCAGTTGGCTGCATTCGCGGTGCTGCTGCGGGCCAAGGGCGAGACACCGCAGGAGCTCGGCGGGCTGGTCCAGACGATGCTGCAGCGCGCGAACCGGGTCGAGCTTTCGGTGCGCGCGGTCGACATCGTCGGCACCGGCGGTGACCGGGCCCAGACCGTGAACATCTCCACGATGGCTGCCCTGGTCACCGCTGGCAGCGGCCGGACGGTCGTCAAGCACGGCAACCGGGCCGCGTCCTCGGCCTGTGGAACTGCCGACGTGCTCGAAGCGCTCGGAGTGGCCATCGACCTGCCGGCGGCCGGGGTTGCCAGCACCGTGACCGAGGTCGGCATCGGGTTCTGCTTCGCGCCGGTGTTTCACTCCGGCCTGCGCCACGCCGGCGGTCCGCGACGCGAGCTGGGCGTGCCGACTGCTTTCAACTTCGTCGGCCCGCTGACCAATCCGGCCCGGCCGACCGTGGCGGCGATCGGCGTCTATGACGGTGAGCTGGCCCCGGTGATGGCACAGGTGCTTGCTGACCGTGGCGACAGCGCGCTGGTGTTTCGCGGCGACGACGGGCTGGACGAGCTGACCACCACGACGACGTCACGGGTCTGGCTGGTCAGCGATGGCCAGGTGCGCGAGGACCGGCTGGATCCGGCAGCGCTCGGCATCGCGGCAGCGCCGGCTGGTGCGCTGGTCGGCGGTGACGCGGCCTTCAATGCTGAGGTTGTCCGGCAGTTGCTGGCCGGGGTCACCGGTCCGGTGCGCGACGCGGTGCTGCTCAACGCCGCCGCTGCCATCGCGGCCTTCGACGGCCAGCTCGAATCAGCTGAGGCTGCGGTTGCCTACGGGTTACCGATCGCGGCGGCGGCTATCGACGACGGCGGCGCGGCGGATCTGCTGGAGCGCTGGATAGCAGCCAGCCAGCGGTTGGCTAGCGGCTGACCGCTGTTTCGGCTGGGTGGTTCAGTCGGCGCCGGGCAGCCCGATCGAGAATGCTGTGCCTGCCCGGCCAATCGGGGGGTTCAGTCGGCGCCGGGCAGCCCGATCGAGAATGCGGCGTCCAAATCGTGCTGAGAATAGGCGCGGAAGGCCACGTGGGTGTCGGTATGTAGGACGCCCTCGATCTTGTTCAGCCGGCCGGCGATGACCTCGGCGATCTGGTCGAACTCCCGGACCCGCACGATCGCGATCAGGTCGACGTCGCCAGCAACGCTGTAGACCTCGCTGACCCCGTCCAGGTCGGC
>JBDSAN010000555.1:0-12139 GCA_039922115.1 Jatrophihabitantaceae bacterium | reverse complement strand
CAGGACATCGTCAGCATGGGCCTGATCGCGGCACGCAACTCCCGCCGGGTACTGAGCAACAACAACTACATCCTGGCCGTGGAGTTCCTGGCCGCGGCACAGGCGGTGGACCTGGCCGGCCGCTACGACGGGCTCAGCCCGGCCGCCAAGGCCGCCCACGATGCGGTGCGTGCCATGGTGCCGACGCTGGACCGCGATCGCTACATGTCCGATGACATCGAAGCGGTTGCCGCCGCGCTGGACCGTGGCGAGTTCCTGACCGCGGTCACCAATCAGGGCGTCGAGCTGCACTGAGACACCGGCCAGCGCTGACAGCGATTGTCCTTGGGTACGAGGGAGAACGAGTGTGAGTAACGAGACCGACGCCGAATACGACGTCATTGTCACCGGCGGCGGCCCGTGCGGTTCGGCGGTGTCGACCCTGGTGGCGATGCAGGGCCACCGGGTGCTGCTGCTGGAGCAGGAGAAGTTTCCTCGCTACCAGATCGGCGAGTCGCTGCTGCCCTCGACCGTGCACGGCGTCTGCCGGCTGCTGGGCGTGAGCCAGCAGCTGGCGGACGCCTCGTTCATGGTCAAGCGTGGTGGGACGTTCCGGTGGGGCCGCGACCCCGAGCCCTGGACGTTCGCCTTTGCCATCTCGTCCAGGTTCGAGAGCGCGGCCTCGACTGCCTACCAGGTCGAGCGGATGAAGTTCGACCAGATTTTGCTGGACAATGCTCGGGACAAGGGCGTGCAGGTCCGCGAGCAGTGCTCGGTGGTGGACGTGCTCGACGACGAGAACGGCCGGGCCGCGGGCGTGCGCTACGCCGACGCCGACGGGGTGCGGCACGAGGTCCGCAGCCGCTACGTGGTGGACGCCTCTGGCAACAAGAGCCGGATTCACACCAAGGTCGGCGGCAAGCGGCTGTACTCGGAGTTCTTCCGCAACATCGCGGTGTTCGGCTACTACGAGGGCGGCAAGCGGATGCCGGCGCCCAACTCCGGCAACATCCTGGCGGCGGCGTTCGACTCGGGCTGGTTCTGGTACATCCCGCTGACCGATGAGTTGACCAGTGTCGGCGCGGTGCTGATGCCCGAGGCGCTGGAGCGGGTGCAGGGCGATCGGGTCCAGGCGCTGACCGACCTGATCGCCGAATGCCCGATGATCGCTGACTATCTCGCCGATGCCCGGCGGGTTACCGAGGGCCCGTACGGTGAGGTGCGGATCCGCAAGGACTACTCCTACATCCAGGAGAAGTTCTGGCGTCCGGGCCTGGTACTGGCCGGCGACGCCGCCTGCTTCATCGATCCGGTGTTCTCCTCCGGGGTGCACCTGGCGACCTACAGCGCGCTGCTGGCAGCTCGTTCGATCAACACCGCGCTGGCCGGCGAGGTCGACGAGGCCGCTTGCTTCGAGGAGTTCGAGTCCCGTTACCGCAAGGAATACTCAGTGTTCCACGACTTCCTGGTCGCGTTCTACGACATGCACCAGGATCAGAACTCCTACTTCTGGAACGCCCGCAAGGTGACCAACAACGCCGCCTCGGAGCTGGAATCGTTCGTGGAACTGGTCGGTGGCGGTGCCTCGCACGAGGACGCGCTGGTGCACGCCAGCAGCTACCTGGCCGAGCGCGAGACGGCATTTCAGGAACTGTCCGAGGTGGTCGGGCAACCGGTTGCCTCGGCCGGTGCCGACCGGAACCTGCTGCAGACCTCGCTAGCCAGGTCGGTTGCCAAGCAGGGCGCCCGGATCCAGGTGCAGGCCGAGATCGGTGCCAACGCCGACGAGCACGTACCGGTCCGCGAGGGCGGCCTGGTGCCCTCGCCGGACGGCATGCACTGGTCCTGGCCGGCGACGGCCGATCAGCCTGTCGCACCTGGCTGAGCTGCCGGCACGGGACGAGCCGCCCCAGCGACGAACCGCGCCGGTCCGATGGCCGACGCGGCACGTCAAGAGGTGCGTCAGGTCCACCCGAATGTGACGCTGGCGGTAGGCGGGCAGCTGGCGCACACGCCACCAGGCACGCCCTCGGGCCGTGCCTGGTGGCGGCTTGTTATCGGCGTCCATGTGGAGCGGAACTCGCGTCCCAGGCCACTGTTCGGATCATTGCAGCCTCAATTGGAGGAACACAAATTGGCTGAGATTACCCCCACCATCCCCGACCGGGTCGACGTCGTCGTGATCGGCGGTGGCCCGGGCGGAACCGGCACGGCAATCCGGCTGGCCCAGGCCGGCCGGTCGGTGCTCGTGCTGGAACGGCAGAGTTTTCCCCGGTTCCATATCGGTGAATCCGGCCTGCCGCCGACCATCCTGGTGCTCAAAGAGCTGGGTGCGCTGGAAAAGATCATGGAACAGGGCTACGTGACCAAGCGTGGCGCGGAATTCAGCGGTGGAACCCGTGGCCGGTACGGGCGGATCCCGTTCGATGGCCAGGGCCCCGGACGCCAGTCGGACACCATCCAGATCGAGCGGGCCCACTTCGACAACACGTTGTCCCAGTTCGCAAAGGACAACGGCGTTCAGGTGGTGCACGAGGCCACCGTGAACGAGCTGCTGCTCGATGGCGAGCGAGTGGTCGGGGTGCGCTACACCTACCAGGGCGAGCAGCGGGCCGTCCACGCCGAGTACGTGGTGGACGCCGCCGGCCGGGGTAGCAAGGTGGCCCAGACCTTCGGGCTGCGCAAGACCGTCGACCAGCACCGGATGGTCGCGGTATTCCAGCACTTCACCAACCTCGACGAGAGCAAGAACCCCGGCGTCGAGGGCGACATCCAGATCGGCGAGCACGGCGAGGGCTGGGTGTGGGCGATCCCGATCTGGGACGACACCATCAGCGTCGGTGCGGTAATGCCCCGTGACCTGCTGCAGGCGGCGGACAGTCGCGAGGCGATCTTCAACGAGCACGTCGGGCGGATCGAGCGGATCGGCAAGCGGCTGGAAGGCACCAAGCCGGCCGGCGAGCTCAAGATCGAGACCGATTACTCCTACTACGCCGACACCATCGCCGGGCCGGGCTGGTTCATGGTCGGCGACGCGGCGTGCTTCTTCGACCCGATCTTCTCGGCCGGCGTGATGCTAGCGCTGACCACCGGCCTGCGCGCGGCCGACACCATCAACGAGATCCTGGACAACCCCGAGCGGGCCGAGGCGTTGCAGCACAAGTACTCCAACTTCTACAAGACCGGCTATGACATGTATGCCCGGCTGATCGCTGCCTACTACGAGGCCGGCTACAGCCTGCGCACCTTCCTGAAGTCGGCCGGCTGGGACATCTCCGGCGACGAGCTCGGCGAGAACAAGTGGGTCTGCCGGCTGGTCAGCGGCGACTTCTGGAACGACCGCAACGTGCTGGTGCAGCACCTGCTCAGCCAGCCGCGGTGGAACATCTTCGAGCCGTTCGAACGGGAGTGGGGTTGCCCCTTCTACGACGAGTTGAACATCGCCGAGGCCGCCGAGGAAGCCTCCAGTAGCACCCCTTGATAGCTGGCCGGTGGCCTGCTAGCGCGATGGCTTGACTCAGCACGCACGCGGAGGCGTGAAGTAACAACCCCGTTTAGGTTCAATCTGCCCGCAATATCCTGCCGTTCCTGAGGAGGAATGCACATGGCCTTACTGAGAGGTCGAGGCGACGTCACATCGAGACGACCGCATCAACGAAACAACGCGCTGACGCGGGGCCGGACCGCGATCGTGGCCGCAACGGTCGTCCTGCTCGCGGCGACCGCCCTGGCCGTGCCGAGTTCGGCCGCCCCGGCCACCAGCCAGCAAGCGGGCACGATTGCCAGCACCGCGGCTGTGGCCTCGCACAACAACAACGGCACCTGCAACATCGTGCAGCGCGGCATCTCGCTGGCGGTGGAGCAGGCCCGGGTGCTCAAGTTGCTCAAGGGCCATACCGTGCTGCGAAACCAGGCCGACCTGGACGCGATGGCGGGGCTGAACCCAAGCTCCGGCATCTACTACGCCCTGCTACCGCACATGTTCGACAGCATGGCCGGGATCGGCCTGACCATCGTGAACGTCGGCGCCGGTGGCCCTGGCGTGCCGAACCTGCTGTTCTACAAGCCGAACAAGAAGGCCACCAACCTGCTTGACCCGTTCGGAGCGGATTACCCGTACACGCTGGACGGCTGGGGTTATGTCAGCCCGTACACCCCGGGCACGGTGCCCAGCTTCGGCACCGACCCGGGCCTGCGCTGCCTGAACCCGACCGACTGGCTGATCCACGAGCGCAGCGTGCACCCGTCCGACACCTGGCAGAACATCGCGCTGCCGCCGACCGAGCAGTGGCGTGGCCAGGACGCCGGTGCCACCCCACCGACCGCGCAGGAATGCAGTTGCCCGGTCGGGCTGAACCATGGCCGCTTCTGGGACGTGCACTTCTTCCTGGACGGCTGGCCGGTACCACTGGTGCAGATGCTCAACCCCGGCAAGCGCATTCCGGGATTTGATTCCGGCATCGGGTTCTTCTACCCGCAGTACGTGCCGAACAGCGCGGGGCACCGCGGTGAGGTAGCAGTCGTCTGAGCCTAGCCAGCACCAACCACGAAGGCCGGTGTCCGGATCAACGGGCACCGGTCCTTCGTGCGTCCCAACCTGCGAGAACAGCCCGCTCCCAGCGACCGAAACCCCGCCACCGGCCGAGCGCCGGTCAGCCGCACCGGACAGGAAGCAGCATGAGGATCCAGCAACCGCACGCAGTCCCGACCGCCGTCAGAGCAGCAGCCGTCACAGCGCTAGCCGTCCTGGCCGTCGGTTGTTCCAGCTCCACCAGCAGCGCCCCGGCCGGTGGTGGCCAGCCGATCGGCCCGGCCGCCGGCAGCGCGGCCAGCACCGGCCCGAGCAACGCCGGCCCGACCGATACCGGTTCGGCCAGCAGCAGTCCCGCCAGCAGCAGTCCCGCCAGTAGCTCGACCGGTGCCAGCGAGCCGTCGGCAGCGTCGAAGATGGTGTGCGAGGCGGAGGCCGCCAATGACATCTACGCGGCGGTGCGGGTACGAACCGGCAGCACGCCGGCGGCCAGCTGGCGCGATCACCTGTACAGCTGCCGGTACAGCTACCCGGGCGCCGCGGTAATGGTGCTGTCGGTCAAGGAGCTTCCTACCGAGGCCGCGGCCATCAGCTACTTCACCACGATGCAGCGCAGCTTTCCGAGCCACACCGCGCGCCTGGTCGCCGACCAGCAAGCCTTCACCGCCTCGACCGGCTCGGTGTTCGTACGCAAGGACGCCAAGGTGCTCGAGGTCGATGTCAGCCGGCTGCCGGCCCGGTTCGGCCAGCCGCCCTACCCCCGAGCGGTGGTCGCCTACACCGTGGCGGCCGTCATCATGGGCTGCTGGAGCGGCAGCTGAGCGCGGTCGGTGCTGCCCCGGCTCAGCTGAGCGCCCGGCCCGGCTGCTGGCCGGACGAGGCGGTCACACCGGACCGGATCTCGATCAGGTCGGCCAGGCCGGCCAGCAACCGGTCCACGTGCTCGACCGTGCTGCCCAGTCCGATGCTGGCGCGCACCGCGCCGCCCTGCAGCGGCTGGCCGAGCTGGATCGGCGCCTGGCCCAGCAACCGGCGAACCAGCGGGTGGGCGCAGAACAGCCCGTCCCGCACGTCGATCCCGTGTCTGATCGCCAGGTGCGCCGAGACCTCGGAGGCCGGCACGCCGGCCACCGCGAAGCTCACGATGCCGACCCGGTCATGATCGGCGGCGAAGCTACGCAGCTCCGCGACCCCGTCCAGCTCGGCCAGGCCCGCGCGAATCCGGTCCAGCAACGCCTGCTCCTCGACGGCCAGCAGGTCCCGATCAGCCGCACTGAGCTGCTCGCAGACCGTGGCAACAGCAACCACGCCCAGCAGGTTCGGCGTCCCCGCCTCATGCCGGGCCGGCCCCAGGTTCCAGCGCACGTCGCCGATCGCGTCGCCCACGTGGGCGGTGGCCCCACCACCGGCCAGGTACGGCTCGGCCAGATCCAGCCAGTCCGCGCGGCCGGCCAGCACGCCGGCCCCGAACGGCGCGTACAGCTTGTGCCCGGACAGCGCCAGGTAGTCGATCCCCGAATCCTGCAGCGACACCTGGCGGTGTGGTGCCAGCTGGGCGGCGTCGACCAGGATCCGGGCCGAATGCCGGTGCGCCACCTCGGTGAGCTCGGCCAGCGGCCAGATCTCGCCGGTCACGTTGGACGCGCCGGTGACCGCGACCAGCATCGGGCCGGACCGGCCACGCAGCGCCGAGTCCAGCGAATCCACTGCCTCGGCAGGCGATTGCGCGATCGGCAGCCGGAGCGTGCGGTGCCAGGGCAGCAGGTTGGCGTGATGCTCGCCGGCCCAGCCGATCACCGTGGTGTCAGCCGGCAGCGCTCGCGCCAGCAGGTTCAACGAGTCGGTGGTGTTGCGGGTGAACACCACATGATCATCCGGTCGGGCGTCGAGAAAGTCGGCGACGTTCTGCCGGGCCTGCTCGTAGGCCAGCGTGCAGCGTTGCGAGGCCGCACCGGCACCCCGGTGCACGCTTGCGTACCAGGGCAGCAGTTCGTTGACCGCATCGGCAGCGGCCTGCAGGCACGGCGCGGTCGCGGCGTAGTCGAGGTTCACGTAGCTCACCTCGCGCCCGTCCGCCAGCTTCACCGGCAGCTGATCACCAAGCACCGCAAGGGCAGACGGGTGTACCCGCATAGCAGAGTCCTCCACGAACGGGACCCTGACGGGCCCAGGTTTGGCTAGACGTCGATCGCCGATTTGCCGCGAACCCCAACGTCTCATCCTGATCCGCGCCCGCTTTGGCGGGCTACCTGATCTGTGCTCGGCAGGCCGGGCACGCTCGCCGCGGCGGGCGAGCGCACAGCGAAAGTGGCTGGTCCAACCACCGACCGTAACGATGTTTGTATAGGCAAAGACAGGGAGTTTCGATGCCCGCAGCTTCGACCGGCATGCTCGACGTGACTGGCGCACGCCTCTACTACGAGGTGCGCGGTAGCGGACCAGCCCTGCTGCTGATCTCGACCGGCAATGGTGACGCCACCCCGTTCGGGCCGATGGCAGACCAGCTCGCCGCCGACTACACCGTGATCAGCTATGACCGCAGGGGGTTCTCTCGCAGCCCGCTGACCCAGCCGCTAGCCGACGAGGACCGGCTGGCCGCCGACGTCTACGATGCCCAGCAGCTGCTGGAGCACCTGAGCCAGGGCCCGTGCCACGTGCTCGGCACCTGCTCGGGCGCGATCGTCGCGGTCGCGCTTGCTCAGGATTGCCTCGATCGGATACGCACGATCGTGATTCACGAGCCGCCGCTGGTGTCGGTCCTGCCGGACGCCGCGGACTGGCTGGGCTTCCACCAGGATCTCTACGACACCTTCCGGGTGAAGGGCGCTGAGGTCGCCAGGCCGATCTTTCGGACCTACGCCGGCCTGGACGGCGACACCCGACCACCGGCCGGCCGCGAGCTGCCGCCGGACGAGCTGGCTGACCTGCTCGTCCGCCTGGAGCGCAATCAGGTGTACTGGTACGAGCACGAGCTGCTGACCTACCCGGCCTACGCCCCCGACCTCGACGCGTTCTCGGCCGGCGCGGACCGGGTGGTGATGGCCATCGGCGCCACCTCGCGCGAGCATTTCAGCTGCCGGCCGACCAAGCTGCTGGCGGCTCACCTCAACCAGGAGCTGGTCGAATTTCCTGGTGGCCACGTAGGCCAGATCACCCATCCGGATTCCTACGCCGAGGTACTGGCCGGCGTGCTCCGCGATCGAGGCTGAACCTCGGCCGAACTGCGGCAGCCGGATTACCTGTATTCATAATTAGAAACGCAAAGAACCGCTCCGGCAGCCTGGCTGCCGGAGCGGTTCTCGTTGACGCTGCTCGATCAGCGGCGATGCTCGGCGGTGAGCGCCTCCAGCATCGGCACGATCGAGGTCGGGCTCGGCATCCCCAGCCAGGTGTCATGCAACGCCTGCGCGCCGGCCCGGTAGGACTGGTCGGTGGCAACCGCCCGGATCATCTCGGCGATCTCGTCCACCGACTGGGTCTGGTGATCCAGCCGGGCGCCGGCACCACGCTTGACCACGTACTCGGCTGCCGGCGGAGCCTCGAGCTTCTTGGCCGGTAGCTGCCAGGTGGTGACGGTCTCCACGACCTCCTCGCTGACCCCGAACTCGTAGCCGATCCGGTAGGTGCCGTCCTCCATGGTGCGCGGATCCACCTCGACCGACTGCATGATCAGCGATTCGTTGGTGTCGCAGATGATCTGCGGGACGTTGAAGGCAACCGGTACCGCGAACGTGCCACCGCCGCCGTGGTGGATGATCGCCGAGCAGGTCGGCGCCAGCTGGGTGAGCGAGACCCACTCGATCTGCCGGACGTTGGCCGGGATGCTCGCGACACCTTCCAGCTGCTGGTTGTTGAGGGTGGCCACCACCTCGATGTCCAGGTCGGCGACCGCCTCCAGCACCTTGGGAGTGCGGCCCCAGTCGCCCTTGATGAACCGGCGAGTGGATTCGCCGAGGGTGAGCGCCACCCGGGGCCGGTCCGGCTGCTGGTGCAGCCACTGCGGAAAGTGCTCAGCGCCGGTGTAGGGCACGTAGCGCATCGGCAGCGTGGTGGCTGAGCTCGGCAGTGCCATGCCGGTCGGCATCGGGTCGATGCTCCACTGGCCGAACAGCATCTCGTTGTCCAGCTCGATGCCGTACTTGTCGGCGATCGGACGGACCAGGTCGGCCAGCGGGTTCTCCGAAAGCCCCGCTGCCAGCAGCTTGTCCCGTCCCTCGGCGAGCCGGTCCAGGCACCAGCCGGGGTAGTCCAGCGCCATCAGGAAGCGGGCGTGCGCGGCACCGCAGGCCCGGGCCGCCAGCGGTCCGGCAGCCATCGTCGGATCCCAGATCACCAGATCCGGTTGCCACGCCTGGGCAAACGCGATCAGGTCGGCGGCTTCGGACAGATCCGGCCGGACGTAGTCCGACAGCGCGGTCAGCAGGTACTGGTAGAACACCACCCAATGCTCACGGCCCTGCGCATCCAGGCCGAGCACGTCGGCGTAGTGCAGCACGTCCTGCGGGTTGTTCGGCGGCCTGGCATCGGGCCGCATCCGCAGCTCGAGGTCGCTGGCGTTGCCGAGCGACACCGGCGTCAGACCCGCGGCGATGACCGAACCGGCGAAGCTGGCGTGGGTCGCCACCCGCACCTCATGCCCCGCGGCCTGCAGCGCCCAGGCGCACGGCGTGACCGGCCACAGGTGCGCATGCGACGGCTGAATGGTGATAAGGACTCGCATCGAGTCTCCTTCCGAACGGTTACGTGGATGGTGGGTTGCGCCCGGTTGCGGTGACTAGCGGGTGATCGACTGGAAGCCGGCGTGTGCGTAGTAGTCGGCGATCGCGTGGAAGGATTCCTTGGGCTCGCAACGGTATTCCGAGCTGGGATCGGTGAAGTCGTCCCGGATGGTCTTGACCACCGCCATGCTCGCGGTGTCCAGGTCCAGCTGGGGGTCCTCCGAATGCGGGTGGGTCGGGTGGATGAGCTCGGACACGATCACGCCATCGACGCCGGCCTGCTCGAAGATCTCGAACATCTTCAGGTGGTAGGCCGCCTGGGCACCCTCGTCGCGCGGATACCCGTCCAGCAACCGCGGCGGCGTGGCTGACCGATCGACAATGTCCCAGAAGAAGAAGGCCTTGTTCTCGGCCTCGGCGTAGGTGGCAGTACCGAACTCGGCGATCACGATCGGCTTGTTCCAGTGCCGGTAGCTGTCCACCAGCGCGAGGTGGCCGGCCTGGTCCAGCGGCTTGGGCAGGTACTGATACATCAGGTTGATCGAATCGAACGGCCGCCAGTCCACGTCCTCGAACGGCGCCGCGCTGTAGGCCACCCGACCGCTGAAGTTCTGCCGGGCCAACGCGCTGGCCCGACCGAGGAACTCGTTGAGCCGGGGGGTGGCCGAGGCCACGTCGACCGGCTCGGTCGGCCTCAGCAGGTGGTGCTTGGCCTCGGCATAGATGTTGGCCATCCGCTCGTGGTACGGCCCGTCGGACAGGATGCCGGGGGTGAATACCAGATGCACCGCACCGACCGTCAGGCTGACCTGGGCGCCATCCTTGCGCAGCGACTCGGCCAGTTTTGCCGCTTCAGCAAGGTGATCGAGCACCTCCTGCTGCGGACGGTCGACCAGCCGGGGCTGCAACCAGACGTGCAGGTCGCGGTCAGCAGCAGCGTTTGCAGTCTCGGCAAGCCGATCCAGGTCGCTGCCGTAGATGGTGATGGAGTTGCAGTTGAGCTGGTCGCTGATCAGGCTCACCTCGGTGAGCATGTGCCGCCTGCTCCACACCGCACGCGACAGCGGGCCCTGCCCGGTCTCGAAGTTCGTGCCGGTGTCATAGGCGATACCGCGATAGGACAGGGCGTCCTCCACGTCGGCCTGGCTGGTGGCTGAATCAGCCATGTTCGGTCCTTCCTACTATTAGAGGGCGCGTGTCCAGGAGCACTTACCAGACCACCGGCAGCTCGTAGAGCCGCTCCAAGGTCCCGTCGTTGTTGTTGTGGGGAATGTCGGCGGTGGCCTTCGTGACCTGCAGGTTCGGGAACCTTTGAACCAACGACCGGAAGGCGATTTCCAGCTCCAGCCGGGCCAGGTTGTCCCCCGGGCACCGGTGGATGCCATGGCTGAACGAGAAGCTGGGCTTGATCGGACGCAGGATATTGAAGGAATCTGGATCGCTGACCGCCTCCGGGTCGAAGTTCACCCCGGCACAGCTGATCAGGATCCCGTCACCGGCCTTGATGATCTCCTCACCACCGAGGTCGATGTCCTGCACCGCTACCCGGGCGAACGCCTCGACCAGCGACACGTAACGCAGGATCTCCTCAACGGCGGCCGGTACCAGGTCAAGGTCGGCGCGCAGGGCTGCCCACTGCTCAGGGTTGTCCAGTAACGCCAGCGTTCCCAGTGAAATCACGTTCGTCGTGGTGTCGGTTCCGGCCACCAGCATCGCCATCGCGATGTGTACCAGCTCGTCGCGGGTAAGCTCACCCGGCTGCAGGTAGTCCACGATCAGGTCGTCGATCAGGCCCTTGACCTGGGTGCCGGATCCAGATTCCTTTCGCCGGATCAGGCCGTCCAGGTACTCGCCCAGCTCATCGGTGGCCTCGTCGGCCAGTTCTGGCACGAACAGCTTGTGGGCCGGGGTCTCGAAATCGGCGTGCTCGGAGTAGGGAACCCCGAGCACCAGGCTCATCACCATGGACGGCACCGGCTGGGCGAACTGGGTCACCAGATCGCCGGGCGCACCCTTGGCAACCATGTCGTCGAGCTTGCCGTCCACGATCCGCTGGATGTCATCGCGCAGCTTGTTGCTACGTCGCAGCGTGAAGCTGGGCATGATCATCGAACGCTGCCGGGTGTGCTCGGGCGGGTCGACACCGAACAACACGTCGGCGTAGCCGCTGTCGACCACCTTCTCGAATTCCTCGTTGAGTAAAGGGAAATTACCGTGGTAGGGCCGGATCGAGACCCGCTTGTAGTCCGAGAGCACCGCCCGCGCCTGAGCGCCGCCGGTCACCAGCCAGGCCGTCCGGCCGTTGTACAGTTGGATCTTGGTCATCGGGCCGGCCTCGCGCAGGCTCACGTGATCGGCCGACGGCCGGTATGGGCAGACCGATGGCCGCGGAATCGGAAACGCCGGTAGTTCCGTCGAAGTCGACGTTGTATCTGTCATCAAAAACCCCTTGCTCACCGAAGGAATGACCACCGGCGCGATCGGCTGGATAGCTACGTCGCGGGGAGCGGTACTCACTGGTGCCATGGTCGTCTGACCCCCGATTGCTTGCACCTTCTGCGTTGCGGAGCATCGGCGGCTGATGGGCCGGTCAGTGGCGCCGAATGCGCCGGAGACCAGGCAATACCCGAGTTGTCAGGGGCAATAGCCAACGCCAAGATACAGAAACGGGATTGTGTGCCGGTGCTGGCGCCTATCCCGTCCCCGCCGGCTGGGTAGCGGGTTTCAGGAAGTGGCCAGGACGGCCAGACACCGCAAACTATCAACCGAATCAGAGGTGCATGTCGTGAAGGCTGTGGTCATCCCCGAAGTCAACGGTAGCTGGGAGTTGCGTGACGTCCCGGATCCGCAGCCTGGTCCGGGTGAGGTACTGATCAGGATTCACGCCTGCGGAATCTGCTACAACGACGTG
>JBDSAN010000554.1:0-2822 GCA_039922115.1 Jatrophihabitantaceae bacterium | reverse complement strand
CTGGTGATGATGTAGGCGGCGTGGCCGGGGCATTTGGCGTGGGTGGCGCGGGTGATGCCGGTGCCGGGCTTGCTGCCCCGCAGGTAGTCCAGGGGCCTGATGGTGCGGTGGGAGTGGCCGGGGTTGTCGATGATCGGTACGCCGGCCTTGGTCAGCCGCTCGGTGATCGCGGCGAGCTGCTCGGCCTCGGCGCGGGCGTCGTAGGCGCGTTGGGCGGCGTGCTCGAACACTCCTTCCTTGGCGGCAGCGACCAGGACCTTGATGGTCTCGGGCTCGTTCTCGAAGTCGGCCAACGTCGCGGACTGCTCAAGGGTCAGGAAGTCCCAGCGGGCAGCGGCGCGCTTGGCCAGCTCGGAGCCGGCCACGGCCAAGGCCAGATCGACCTCGCCCCGGCTGCCTTTGACCTGCTTGTGAATCTGGGCGGCGCTCAGCCCGAACGCGGCCAGCTGCTCGACCGCAGCGGCCTTGTCCGCGACGGTGAGCCCGGCCCGGTACTCGTTCTCGTGCACCTGGGTCACGATGCGCTCGATGCTGGCCTGGTCGCCGTCCCGCTCGTCTCCGATGACGACAACCGGGACGGTGGACCGGCCGGTCTTGATCGCGGCGCGAGTGCGGCGCTGGCCATAGCGGACGCGGTACGGGCCGTCTGCGGTGCGGACGGCCACGATCGGCACGAGCACGCCGCGCTCGCGGATCGAGGCCAGGAAGTCCTTGTCCAGGTCGGCCGATGCCCGGATGTTGCCGTCGAGCAGCAGGGTCGTCGGGTCGAGGTGCAGCAGCTCGCCTGCAGGCTGCTCGGTTGTCTCGGCGGTGGGTTCGGTGGCGGTGGTCATGGTGGTGTTTCTCCTTCGAAGTGTGGGACGGTTGGGATGCGGTGCCCGGCCCATTACCGGTGGGCCGGGCACCGCGCGTGGTGGTGGTCAGACCGAGAGCAGGTCGAAGGCTGCGGTCTTGAGGTTGGTCAGGTTGCCGCTGATGACTCGCTCGGCGCGGACGGCTGCGGCGTTGCGCTTGCCGTCGACCGGGGCGAGGTGGTCGAGGTATTCGGTGATGGCCTGGTAGCCGGCCCACCGGGTGTTTCGGATGTTGGCGTTGGTCATGTCGTTGCTGAAGGCCTGCGCGAGGCGGTTTTGGCGTTGGCGGGCGTTGGCGATGACGCGCGGAGTGGCCGTGTCCTCGATCGGCCACAGCTGGCCGGTGATGGCGACGAATTCGGCCTCGGTCATCGATTCGGCCAGCATCTTCTCAGCCTCAGCCTCGGCCTCGAAGGCGTCGAGGTGGCGGAAGGTCAGGCCGAGCGCATCGCGGGCAGCTTGAATGCGGCCCTTGGCCCCGGCCGAGTGCTGGATCGAAAAGCACGCCCTCGCCCGACGGATCGCGGCGGCCTGGGTGTTGGCGCACACCACCCGGACCGGGGTGACGAGCAGCCGGAAGGCGGTGCTGCCGTCGTGCGAGTTCAGCGCGGCCAGGTAGGTATCGACCTGATCGACCCCGCCAATGGTCATCGTGTTCGGCAGCTTCATGGTGATGAACACCTGGCGTCCGCCCTTGAGGCTGCCAGCGGTCTCGAAGTGCGCGCCGGAGGCATCGACCAAGGTGTCGAGCAAGTCAGCGTGGGCCTCGTTCTGGATCGGTCGGTAGGCATCGCCGACCACGCCGAGCGCTTCGGGCTTGCCGGTCGCCGGGTTGGTGCGGACGGTGGCGAACTTGCCGGGTACCGGGATCGTGTGCACGCCGTCAGCGTTGAGCGCGACGGCCTGTAGCGGCTCCTTGCGGACGTCCCAGCCGCCGAGCATCGCGTGCTGCATCGCCTGGGCGGCGTTGAACTCCTCCGGTAGGACGGTGCCCAGCTGGTGCCAGGCGTGCCGGCGGGCGGTGACGAATGCGGTCCGGCCGTTGAAGTTCTCCAACTCGTGTGCCACGTGTGGCCCCTCTCGGTCATGCGCCGGGCCTTCCTGCCCTGCGCTCTACGTACACTGTACCAGGAGTACAGGGTATTGGCAATACAGGGTACGTCCCGTACAGTGCATGGCATGGTTAGCATGACGCTCATGAAGTTGGAGGTTCTCGGGCGCTTCGAGCTCGAACAGGTGCTCGGGGTCAGCCGTACCCGGCTCGCGCAGCTGATGCTGGAGCCGGACTTCCCGGCTGCCCGCTGGCCGCTGAAGATGGGCAAGGCATGGGCCATGGAAGACATCGAGGCCTACGCTTCGGCCAAAGGCCGAGTCCTACATCCTCTCGATGCCGATCAGCCCAGCTGAACCGGGATGCAAGAAAAGCGAGCCCTAGGTGGGGAGCGTCGGGGGATCGTCGGCCGGTGCTATCTCGAGCGGGGTGAGCTGGTCACGGTCGTGGTGCGGTGGCGCACCGGGGCCGGCCCGGTCGGGCCACGCAACGTGATGATCCGTCGCGCTGATGGCAGCCTGACCGTAAGGCCGTTCCGCGGGCTGCGTCGAGCAGCTCCCTCGACCGAGGTGCCGGCAGCAGGGGCGTGACGGCCGGTGGCGGCCGGCCCACATGTGCCTGTGGATAGCGGGTTGAGCATCCACAGCTGATTCGCGTTCACGGTCGGTGTCTGTTGGTCTGTGATACTGGCCGACAGGGTCTGGTCGGAGGGGTTGTTCGGATGGAATGGGATCAGCTGGAGCCGGCGCAGCGGCGCATGCTGCAGGAGGTGGCGCAGCGCCTGGCGGCCGCCGGCCGCAGCGAGCACGCGCCGGCGGCCGCGGCGGTGCGCTGCCTGCAGGGGATGGAGCGGCTGCAGGCGGCCGGCGTGCCGATCATCGCGACCGGCACCGGCACCAGCGCCGCGGATCCGGTGG
>JBDSAN010000553.1:0-8970 GCA_039922115.1 Jatrophihabitantaceae bacterium | reverse complement strand
CTGGTGATGATGTAGGCGGCGTGGCCGGGGCATTTGGCGTGGGTGGCGCGGGTGATGCCGGTGCCGGGCTTGCTGCCCCGCAGGTAGTCCAGGGGCCTGATGGTGCGGTGGGAGTGGCCGGGGTTGTGGCCCACCGCGGCCGGCGCGGGCTGAGTCCGCTCGAGCTGCCGGATATCGAGACGTTGGTGAGCTCCGTGGAACTCCTTTGCGAACGAGATGAGGTCGAGCTGGCCCCCTTTGTGCAGAGCTGGGATCCCGGCGTCGGAGCGATGGATCAGGACCGGGCGAGTCAGCAGGATCTGGCAAAATATCTGTTGAACCGCTCGGGTTCGGGCGCTGCTGACCTGGTGTCTCCCCAAGGCGCTGACCAGCTGATCGAGTTCGTCCGCGCTGTGGTCGGGCTGGCCCCCGGGCGGGTCTACATCGAGCTGCTCCCGGCACTCTATCGGTCGCTGGTCGAGGTGCTGCAGATCCGCGACCCCGCAGCATTGCACTACCTGGAACCCTTGGTGCGCACGGGTGCTCAGCCGGGCGGGATCACGGTCGCGTCTCTGAATTACGACCTGTCGATCGAAACTGTGGCGGGCGCGATCGGCGTTGCGTGTTCAACCGGCCTTGAGGACTGGGAGGCTTCAGGCGAGGTGCGTTTCGAGGAGCAGGGGGTGCGGCTGATCAAACTGCATGGCTCCATCGACTGGACGCGAGACACCGCCGCGTACGGCGGCCCGAATGGTGGCATGGGCATCAACCGCGAGACGCTGGTGTTGCGTCCGCCAGATAACGATTCCTTGCCGTTCCTGCTCTTCGGGCGCCGGGAGAAGCTGCGACCGGAGGGGCCGTTCTTGGATCTGCGCGCTGAGTTCGCCCGGCGCCTTCGCCGGTGTCGGTTCCTCATGGTTGTTGGCTATTCGTTCAGCGATGACCACGTCAACGAGCTGATCGCACACTGGGTGAACTCGCACGCTGACCGCATCCTGGTGGTCGTGGACCCTGACTTTCCGACCACGTGGGCGTCTGCCACTCACCCCTTCCACCGGAGCTTGCTGACCGGCCTACAGAGCCGTGCCCTGACTACTCCTATCACCGTCGCGGACCAAAGCAGATTGCTCCCCTTACGCGAACGTGCCGAAACCGCACTCGCGACACTGACCCAATGCAGCTCTGAGGATCTACTGGCGAAGCTGCGAGCACCTTGACCTGAAGCTCGTCCTGAATCCGACCCGAACTTCGCGGCCAATTCGCAGCGCTTATATGCCGTAGGCCCGGCGATTACTCCGCCACGTTCAATGATCCGGAACACTCATATGCCAGAGTGTGTCCGTGATCCTGCGTTTCGGTGACGATGACCATCAGCTCCGGGTTGAGATCGACGCGCCTACCTCGCTGTTTCAGGGCCTGGGCATCACCCGGCTGGGCTTCCCGCTGAGTATCGATCCTCGTGGCACGATCCCGGCCGGCACTCCTTTGTACTTGACGGGCCAGGTCTGGCTGGGCAGCAACCAGGCCGACTGGCTCGGGTTCGCTTGGCCGGATCGTGCGCTCATCGCCAAAAACGGTGAAGACGGCGGCACACTGACGCTCACCCTGACCAATGACCAGCTGGCCGCCATCGAGCGACGCCGCGCAGGGCTCGACCTCAACCTCATGGTCCAGGTCGAGATCGTTCTCGGCTACGACCCTGGCCCCAAGGACGCCGCACCGTCGGCTGGGATGGGCTCGAGCGGTCAGCGCTGGCCCGCCGCCATGTCACAGATTCCGTTGACCCTCCAGGATGGACAGTGGGAGCGTCTGCTTGCTCAGGCCGCTGTCGGCACCTCCCTGGCGGTCGTGGTACCGCTTCCGATCGGCCGGGATACGCCGTCAACCCGGGCGGGTGATCAGTTGCGTGAAGCGCTACGCAAGGTCAATGCCGGCGAATACGAAGACGCCGTTGTCACCGCCAGAAAGGCGCTCGAGGCCTTCGACGGATTCCCCAGTGAGAAGAGTGTCGTGAGCGCGGCTCCGGAGGCGAGAACCCGAAGTTACCAAGAGCGCAGCGCCATGCTCCGGCACGCCCTCCACTCCATCGCCAGCCTCGCCGCACACGACGAGCCGGGCATTCAGCGCATCAGTTGGACTCGCGAGAATGCCCTCTCTATCATCGCGGCCGTCGCAGCCTTCGTCGCCTGCGCCGCGACAGGCCGGTAAACGCAGCTTCTGCGTCCTATTCGTAGGACGATCGCCTTGCTGACATGACCGAAACTCAACGCTGGTAGATCGGCGGCACCGCCGCGGCTCTATCACTGGCGATGACCGGCTGCGTTGAGTTCATCCGGGCCGCTAGCCAACAGCGGGCCGCCGCAGCAGTGCCTGGCGCTGCGGACTGATCGGGGCAGGAGGCGGCTGCTCGCCAGCCAGCGGGCACTGCTTCTGATGTGGTGAGCGGGTTGGCAGGCACGCCGTTTCTATAGGGAGGCTCTGCGGAGGGCGCGTCGGCTACCTACCTTGATTGATTGATCGCTCAGCCGGGGTCGTTGACGGGAACGAATGCATTCAGTTGTCCGGTCCGAATGACGATCGGATCGGCCTGCGAGATGCGTTGCCATCTGCGCCCGGTCGAATCGGCCCAAGTGATGACCAGCTTGTCCTGTAGGAGTGCACCATCACCGGCTTTCGCGAAGGAGGTGTTCTTGTCAGCGTCGACGCGGAAGATGTTGCCGGAAATGCTGAACTGTCCTCCGGGCGGTATGAAGAGGGCATGTCGGGAGTGTTCGAACCACTGATCTTGCCAGTCGTTAGTGACAGTGTCGGGCATCCATTGGTAGGTGACGCCGTGCTCATCGGGTGTCGTGCACGGAGGTAAGGCCACCACATCGAGAATGGGTTCGCGGCCGGCGTTCGAGACGGTAAGCGTGGCGCCGGTGGGTCGATGCTGCAGCATCGTGGTGACTTTGCGGGCTTCTCGGGTGGCGTCCAGGTCGTCGGCTGCGCGCCTTTCGACCTCGCGGTCGATTCGCGCGCCCCTGGACGTCCAGACGCTGGCCAGGGCGAGGATGAGCGTGCCGGCTCCGGTGGCTAGTCCTGGGATTGCAACGATCCAGAAGTCCGCTCGGCTGGTGGCGGCGTCGGTGGCCGACCAGCCGTAGACCGCTGCGAGAGCGGCCGCGCCGAGGATGAGGACCGTGGCAGAGGTGAACCAGCCGGTTAAGCGCGGCGATGGTAGCCGGCCGCGGTGGTCGAGCGGACTGGCTGACTTCGCCTTCGGCCTATTGATGGGGTGCCTCACCGTAAATCAAAGGCGCCTTAACGACAACGCTTACCGGCCAGGAGCGACCAGTGCCCGGGTTCACCTGGACAGTGACCCGGCCGACGCCATCCGAGCGTTGCAGCGAATGCCGGCGAACCAGCTCCAGGGGGAGCGAGCCGTGCGGGTTCAACGTCACGTCGAGGTCTTCACGCTGCACGATGCAGGTGTGTCTCCGTGACACCAGACCCGCCAGCGGGATTGAGCGGCGGGATCTTGCACGGTGCCGGCTTCGCCGACATGCAGCACACTCGTTCCAGATCCACCGGCCCGTGGGTGATCGTGCCGTGCAGCTGGCATGAGGCGGGTCGTTACGGGCTCCCGTAACGCATATCGCGTATCGGCGCGAGGTCCAGTAGCTAGATGAGACAGGGGGTCGGCGCGGGTTGGCGTCACTCGGGTCAGGTTCGTCGGAGTCACGATCCGGAGGCCGGTTGTGGTGGGTTTGGATCGGGTTGGATGTACGAGACGGTGAGGTACTGGATCCGCCGTGCGCTTACCGCGACCGCGCCGACGTCAAGATTGCCCGCATTGGCGGCGGTCGGCGAGCGGTAGGAAATGGGGCCAGAAAGGGTGAGTTCTCGATCGGCGGATTCGTCAGAGTCGGGGCTATAGGACAAGACCCATCCGCCAAGGTAACTGCCGTCGTCCAGTGTGACGCCAACGTAGACCCGGGCGTCCGGGTATTGATTGAACAGGACCCACCATGCGGGATCTCCGGAGACTCCGCCGCGCGGCGTGAACCAGCTTAACGGTGGCTTGGCGAATGCCTGCACGCCCGCCGAGGAACTGGCGAACAGGGCGGCGCCCAAGGCTGCGAGGCAGGCGAACAGTAGCAGGGCGACCGCCCACCAGAAGACGTAGGCGAAGTGGTCGCGGAGATAGGCGGACCGGTCGCGCGCCAAGCGGCCCACATCGGGGGTATTGGCTGGGTAAAGGACGCGGACCATCCCAAACACAAGCAGGGCGGCAATGTCCCAGATCACGGAGCGTAAGGCGATGCCGCCCAGTTCGCGTAACGGAGAAGGCTTCTGAACGGGTGTGCTTGCTGCCCGGTATACGCTATAGGTTAAGCCCGGGGCGAGCAGGACGACGAAGACGACGAGACCGACAGTGGTAGTCGGCATTTCTTAGTCAGCAGCACGTCGTGCAGGCGTCGGTTCAGCCGGCTTACCGCGCGGCGGCGGGGCGGGGGTTGCCTGTTGGACGACCGGGCGCGGAGCGTCAAGCACACGCCGCTGTCCTTCCTTCAGGATCACGCTACGTTCCTGGCCGTCGGTGCTGGCTTCCTCGGCGGCGGTGCTCACTTCGGCGGCGCCTTCGGCGGTTGGGGTTGGGTCGACGGCCGTGGCTGGTTGCCGCCCATGACAACCTGGCCACCCTTCTTCTCGATCCCGCCTGCAGGCCGGGTAGCGGCTGCGCCTGGTGAATTCGCTTTAGTCATTGGTAGCCTCCTTCGCATCAGTCTAGGTCATCGTGGTATCGGTGATCTGGGTGTTTGCGGGGCTGGCATGACCTCCGTTCGTTGATTTAGCCGATCCGCGGGTGACTGCCGACCCGCGCGGTTGCAACCACATCCAATTACCTGCGTCCACACGGCGGAAGCTCGATTGAGAATGCCTTGTTGAATCCAACCGAATCCGCCTCTCCCACTCACAATAGGCGCTGCGCGGGAACAGCAGCTCGATCGACAACGTCCCGCAGCACGTGCTCGTAGTCCCAGTAGTGGCTGCGGTAGAGCCAGTCGTCCAGCGCTTCGTGAACGATGACCTTCGGGCTGGTGGATTGTCATTGCCCTTGGAGGCGGTGCCTGCCGAACTGGGGATGGGGTGCGGCTGGGTTGTTGCCCGAGGCCCGGCTGGTGAGTGGATGGCCAGCGGCTTGCAGCCCGGTCCAGGGAAGGCTGGCGCCGGTGTCGTCAAGTCGCACGTAGGCCGAGACGCTGACCGCCCAGTCAAGGCGCCGGCGAGTGCCAAATAGCCGGCGATAGGCACCGCCCGCCACCTCGGCCGCGATCGTGTGAATGAGCGTGGCGACCTGTTCAAGCAGGAGTTCACGATCCCTGGGTCCGGATGTGGCACACGTCAGGGGTGCCGCGAACTCGATCAAACCCGAGGTCCAGATCCAGGCCGTGGCCACGGGTGGGTCAGATGGGACTGGGTGCGGATGTTCAAACCGTGCGCCTTGGCTGTCGTTCCACACCGGAACCGCGGGCAGTGTCGGATCGAGCGCGGCCGCGAGCGCGCTGGCGGCAGTGGGAGGAAGGCGCCGGGCTCGCAGCTTGCCACCGAAGCGGCGCGCCGGCCCGCATCGGACTGTGAGCAGATAGCCGGTGCGGCCGCCCTAGTCCGAACCGAACCATCCACCGTCCAAGGCGGTGTGGTCAGCGCGCAGCGATGACGTGACCCGCTGATAGAGGGCACGTACCGTGTCGGCGGACGATGCTGATGAACGCGCCCTCGGTCTTTCCGTCGACGATCGCACCGTGCACCAGGAACGGCTTGGTCTCCTCCGGCTGCGGAGGCACGTGCACAACGACGAGCTGACCACCGCGGACGGGGACGATCTCCACGTCGAGTCCGGCCGGCAGCGGGTACAGGTGTTGCTCCAACGCTTGGCGGTGACGGCGAACGGTGTGTACATCGGTCGGCACCGGATGCAGTCTGGCGATGAGTTCCCCCCGAACCGACCTTACGAGTACCCATCCCGAAGACGACGATTCCGCCTTCGCTGTTCGCGAAGCGGGCGGCGGCTTGTGCCAGAGCGATCCTGCCGGCGAGCTGGCCCACGTCGTAGAGCTGCTCTGCATCTACTTCGACTCCCGTTGCTTACGATCCGATAATAGTTATTATGTCAATCCAGCCTTGTACCGTCCGAGAATTAGGTTATTTCGTAGTGTAGTTCTCGATCACCTGATCCGTGTCGCTCCTGTGATCACTTCGGGCCCGACCCGTCCTGGGTTCGTGTTCGGCTTGGCGGCCGTGCCTCGGCGAGCTGTGCGCCGATGACCCGGGCAGGCTCGCGCTTGTGCAGCTCGGCCGTGGCGGCCGGGCACGCTAGGACATGCCTGGCGCGGATGATTCCCGACCGGCAACGCATCCTGCGGGTATTGGGCCGACCCTGCCGATGGTGTCCTTCGGCCGCTCGCCGGAGTCTTGTTCGGCCTGGCTCTAGGTCTGCCCAGGTTGAACGCTCCCGAGAAACAGACTCGGTGCACGGGCCTGGAGTAGGTATACGGCCAGCTCGTCCTCGTACCGGGTGGTGCTCGTCCCGGTTCGCTCGCCGGTGCGCCAGTACAGGTTGCGGATGCCGCGCTCAGAGTGCTGCTGCGCCAGCTCACGAGCCTGATCAAGGTCGAACAGCCACACGGTGTCCGCGTCGAGGGCGACCAGTGCGAGCAGCTGCGCTGGGCAGGCATGCGGGAACGTCCATCCGCGCGATGGCGGTCCCTTGCCGCCGGCAGGCTTAGGGCCCAGGTTCGCCTTAACCTGAACGGTCCTCGCGCGCGCATCGAGTGGACTGTAGACGACAAGATCAATGCCGGCGTCGGTCGTCAGCCGGGCACTGTCGATGCCAAGCTTGAGCAGTTGATACTGGACCAGCAACTCTCCGGCCGCCCCGATGTGCTGCGAGTTCACGCCGCCAGCGTAGACGCCTGAACAAGTCCGCCCGTCGCCCTGCACACGTGAAGGAACGAGGCATCCGGCGGTGGCCCAGATCGTTCTGCACCTGCCCGCAGCGCTGGAGGATGACAAAAGCGATCGCCGCTCGCACCATCCTGACTGCCAGCTACTGACGCAGATTGGGCACCGACGGGTGCCGGCACCCAGCTGAGCTCGACTACACCTTCGCCTGGCGCGACGACTTGTAACCGGCGCCCTGGACGCGTGGATTGGCGAATGGTCGCTCCGGCTGGCGGAGGCCAGCACCGCCGCTTTACAGATCCCCAGCCCCATGCCGGAACGCGACCCTACCGGATCGTGGCGGGTTAGCTGAAGGGACAACCTAGGCGGCTGAGGGATTGGTTGATCAGCAGATGATTTGCGGCAGCGGCGGCTTGCCATGAGGACGTCGATCATTCATGGCCTGCGCGAGGCTTCTCTCGAACCAGGCAACTCGGCGTCATTGATCAGCGGCGACGGGAGTTGATGAGACCGGAGGGGTCAGGAAGACCCCGCCTAGGATTGAGGTACCGACGAGCTGCTGCTATGAAGGCATCCAGGGCCAGGCGATGCACCCGCCACGCCGCTTCAACTACATCGCCTTGTTGCGGAGTCAGACGCCACGCTTTGCCGAGATCGGTCCCAGTTTCCTTCAAGTCTCGGAGCGCCGAAAGTAGCATGCTGTCCGAGCTTAGGATTTGCAGGTGGGCCTCTGCCAGGCGGTATGCGGCCAGATCCCAGAGCGCGACATGATCGTTGCTTAGACCTTGCCGCTCCTCCCAAACACGATTGCGATAATCCTCTGACAATGCAATGAGCTGGGAGCACTGAGCGATAACCAACTCGGCGAAGCGGGCGCGCGACGCAGACCGGTTGTTGGTCCATTGGCCGAACATCGCGAGCAGTGCCCCAATGACTCCGCCGGTCAGCCCAATCCATGCCTGCATGCGACCGAGTATGGACGTACACACCTCGCGTTCACACGCCCGAACAGCTGCTGGCAGACCAACGAAGGGTGCTGGGACCCAGACCATGCCAACACCCCTGACTACCAGGCAGCGCTCCCTGCGGATACTGCGCGGCGATGCACTCCCCCGCGTTCCGGCCGATCACCCGCCACGGCCAACTCGGCACCCCCACCGACCCCGATCCGAACGCTCGCCTGACCGGCCAATCCGTCGCGCTCATCGTCAAAAACGCCGTCGCGTTGCTCGATGACCCGGCACGGTTCCCGCCGGCCAGCTACGCCGGGCACAGCCTGCGCGCGGGCTTTGCCACCCAAGCCGCGGTGGGCGTGAGCCTGCACGCGACGCGTGGTGAGTGCGCATCAGGCTCAGGCCCGCTGGATGTGTGGGCAGACCTCATGGTGGCGGCAATCATCATGTATAGCAGCGGGTTTTGGCCCCCGATCGGCAGCTCACCGTGGGATCCGACGGTGCTTCATCGGACACAAACCAATCCGCCCCCGCCACGCCTCGCACGCAGATAGGCTGGCGAGCATGACCGAGGCGGACCGCCGCGCTCAAGAGCTCGCGCGCGAGCAGGAACGTCGAAGGCTGCGCGACGGCGAGCAGCGAAAGGCGAGCCTGGCTCGCGACCGGTCGGAGCTGATCAGCGAAGGGACCTCGCTGGCTCACTCAGCGCTAGTGCGGCTTGCCGCCCTGGACTACCCCGATATGGTCTCGGTGCCGATCTCCCTGCCCCGCTTGGGTTTGTCCTCGGCACGATTCGGCTACCGCCGCACCGTCAAGGGCGCCTGGATCCTCACCACCGACCGGCACGACCACTACGAAGACGAAATCTGGTTACCGACCTACCTGCTCTCCGACGGCAGGTTCGCACACCTCGGCAACCTGTTCGCCCTGGACGCCGCCGATGCCACCGGCGGCTTCTACGACACCGCGCATTGTTCAGCCGTGAAGCTGCGGACAATCGTCGTCGGGCTGCAGGCATTGACAGCGCGGCTATCGCCGTAGCCACCGAGCTCGCCGCAACCGCACACAACCCTGGGTTCCGGGACGCGCG
>JBDSAN010000552.1:0-23355 GCA_039922115.1 Jatrophihabitantaceae bacterium | reverse complement strand
GTCCGGGCATACAGTCCCTTAACCCGGCTGGGATGGACGCCCTGGGGGAGGAGCGGCCAGCTCTCGGCGGGCACGGGGATGGGTGCTCATGACGATGCGTGACGTGCGACGGCTGCTTGCGGTAGCTGCTGCCGCCGCGACGATAGCGCTGTCCATGCTCGTCCTGGCCCAACCGGCTGCGGCGCACGCGATCATGCAGTCGAGCACCCCTTCGGACGGCCAGCTCATCGCCCGCGCGGACCGGCCGGCCACGGTGGAATTGCGGTTCGACGAGGCGGTCAGCATCCGCACGGGTTCGATCCAGGTGCTGGCTGCCGACGGTCACCGAGTGGACCTCGCCTCGGCCAGCCACCCGGCCGGCGAGGGTCGGAGGGTGGCAGTAGGAATCCGGACCGGTCTGGCCGATGGCAGCTACCTCGTGCTGTGGCAGGTCGTCTCGGCCGATTCGCACCCGATCGCCGGCTCGTTCACCTTCTCAGTCGGACACCCCGGTGCTATCGCGAACGCCTCAGCTGCTCACGGATCGCGCCTGGTCGCGGTGGCACTGGCCGGCTCGCGGATGCTGTCCTACCTCGGTGTGTTCGGGCTGGTTGGTGGGCTCGGTTTCGTCCTGCTGTGCTGGCCGGCTGGCGCCGCCGACCGGCGGGCACGGCGGCTGCTGGCAGGCTCGTGGATTGCGGCCGCCGCTGCCGTGCTGGTCAGCCTGGGCTTGCAGGCGGCTGATGACATCGGCGGCGGGCTGAGCTCAGCGATCGATCCGACCGCGCTGACCGCGCTGCTCGGCACTCAATACGGCCGGGCGCACCTGATCCGGTTGGCGCTGCTGGCCGGATTCGCGGTCGCTGCCGCCCGGTGGACCCCACCACCGATGCCTGCGCCGCGCGGGCCAGCACGCGGGTTGATCGGGCTTGGCTTGCTGGCCGTGCTGGGCACGATCGCGGCCGAAGGGCACGCCGGAGCAGGCGGCCTGAGCACGCTCCGGATGGTCGACGACGTGGCGCACCTGGCTGCTGCCGGCCTCTGGCTCGGTGGGCTGGCGATGCTTGCAACGGCGGCCTTGCCCGCGGCCCGGCGGTCAACCTCCGCGCGGCTCGTCCCGGCTGCTGTGCTGGTCAGCTCGGGTATCTCGAGCTCAGCCGGGTTGCCGCCGACCAATGCGCAGCCCGGGCCCAACCCGGCCGGGACCGCTGACCTAGCGCTGACGCTGCGCCGGTTCTCGGCGATCGCGCTGAGCTGCGTGGGCGTCATCGTCGCGTCCGGGCTGCTGCAGGCCTGGCCCCAGGTGCACGAGTTGGCGGCGCTGCCAGCGACCAACTACGGCCGGCTGCTGCTGGCCAAGGTAGGGGTGTTCGCGCTGGTCATCGCGGCCGCGATCGTGTCACGTTCGGCAATACATTCTCGATTGGCCAGGACCGGGCCCAAGCTGTCGGCGCTGTCGGCAAGCGTGCTTATCGAGCTGGGCCTGGCGGTGCTGGTACTGGCCATCACCTCGGCCCTGGTGGCCACCACGCCTGCCCGGATTGCCTACCGGCCGACCGAGGCGGTCACGGTGCGGGCCGGCCCGGACACCGTCCAGCTCAGCGCGGTTCCGGTCGGCGAGCACCTGCTGGAATTGCACATCTACGTATTCGGTGCCAACGGGCTGCCGGTCGAGGTACCCCGGCTGCGGGTGGTGGCCGAGCCGCCGGCCGGCTCG
Organism: Jatrophihabitantaceae bacterium; assembly: GCA_039922115.1. Taxonomy (GTDB): domain Bacteria; phylum Actinomycetota; class Actinomycetes; order Mycobacteriales; family Jatrophihabitantaceae; genus Jatrophihabitans_A. The sequence continues at coordinate 21,659 of JBDSAN010000552.1, read as the reverse complement.
CTCGGACCGGTCGACGTCGCCCTGCTGGCAGCCGGCACCGGCCATTTCGTCGGCAACCGGGTGCTGCTGCCTCGAACCGGCCAGTGGACTTTGCGGTTGGCCGTGCAAGAAACCGAGTTCGACGAGTTCGGCGCGAGCGCCACCGTGACAGTCCGATAAGGGAGACCCGATGATCAGGTTCGGCCGGCTGGGTGCGCTGACTGTCGCTGCCACGTTGCTATTGGCAGCCTCGACGATGCCGAGCGCTGCCGCGCACGGTTTCAACGGCGCCCCGATCCCGGACGCGGCGCAGTACCTGAGCGCGATCACCGCGATCAGCCCGGCAACCGCTGGTGTTTCGGCATCGATCGATCCGCGTGGCGAGTGGATCGAGGTGACTAACAGCAGCGCGACGCCGCTGGTCGTGCTCGGCTACAGCGGCGAGCCCTACCTCAGGCTTGATCGGACCGGCGTGGCGCAGAATGCCTATTCGCCCTCGGTCGCGCTCAACCAGGCGCTGTTCGCCCAGGTGACCACGAGCGCTGAGAACCTGCCACCGTACTGGCAACAGCTCCATACCGGGACGGCTGCGCGCTGGCACGATCACCGGATCCATTGGATGGGCGCCAGCCGGCCACCGAACGTCGCCGCGCATCCGGCGCTGGCCCAGCTGGTCGGCAACTGGACCGTGCAGCTGACCCAGGCCGGCAAGCCGATCACGATCAGCGGCACCCTGAGCTGGCTGTCGCTCAAGCCGCGGCGTGGACTGTCCAACACCGCCAAGCTTCTGCTGGCCAGCGACTCGATCATCTTCGTGCTGGCCGTGCTCGGGGTATGGCTGTTCCTGTCCCGCCGCCGGCACGCCCAGTCGCCGCCGCACGAGGACGAGGCAGGGCAGCACAGCTCGGTCGGCGGCGGCCTCATCGGCGCGTCATAACAGCATCGCGCCGCGCTCAGCGGGTACTGGCCAGTGCGGCCGCCAGCGCCTTGAGCTGGCCGGACTGCCATTGCTGAAAGCTGTCGCCGGCTGGGGTCAGGGTCTCGGTCACCGCGACCACCGGGATGCCGTAGCGGCGCGCCTGCTCGACCTGGGCGCTGACATCCGGCGTCGAGTTCTGGCTGTTATAGACGTAAAGCTTGATCTTGTGCTCGCGCAGCTGGGCATCGATGGTGACCTTGTCCGCCGGGGACGGGTCGGTGCCCTCGCTGATGGCCTTGAGAAAGCTGGCCGGAGTGATGAGGTCGAGGCCGAGTGCCGGCGCGAGCGGCGCGAAGATGCTCTCGCTGGCGCCAACCGGCGTGCCTGCGTACTCGTGCTTGATCCGGTCGATCAAGCCCCGGTACTCGGCCAGCCCACCGGACTCGAAGCCGCGCCGCTGCAGGTCGTAATAGCTGCCATCGGCCGGATCGATCCGTTTCAGCCCGGCAGTGATCGCGTCGGCGACCCTGTCGACATCGGCGGGGGAGTACCAGCGGTGCGGATTGCCGCCGGCAGCGATACCGGTGACCTGACCGACGTCGAGCAGGACGCGTGCTCGATCAGGATTGGCCTGCACCGCCTTGGCAGCCCAACTGTCGTAGCCGATTCCATTCTCGACGAACAGCCACGCATTGGCGATGAGGCGAGCATCGGCCGCCGACGCTTCATAGTCATGCGGATCGGTCGTCGGATTGGTGATGATCGAGGTCGCGTGCACGTGCACCCCGCCGAGTTGGGACAGGATGCTGCCCCAGGCATTGATGCTGGCCGCCACCTCGATGACTGCACCGCCTGATTGCGAGCGAGCCGGTGGTGCGGTGCCGCAGCCGATCAGGCCGACGGCGGCCGCGGTCACGCTGATGGCGGCGACGAGGCCGCCGAGTACCCGGTTCATGGCTGGGGTCCAGTTTCTGTACAAGGGCTGGCATCGGACCGGCTCAGCTAACCTGGAATGACAATCATTGTCAATAACTAGGCACCCGGCGGGCGGCAACAAGCGCCGGTTTGCCAGGCCCGCTCGGCCTAGCCGCCGCCGCCGATGACGCTGCTGCTCACCTTGCCGTCCCAGGCCGCCTTGGCGCCGGAGTCGCCAATTCGCACGGTCTGGATGACCGCGACCACCGCGATCAGGCACACCGCGCTACCCAGCGCCGGTTGCACCCAGCGCGCGGTCAGTATCGAGGGCAATGCCCGCCCGCGAGCGGTCAGCTCGGGGAGCAGCCAGGCCAGCGCGCTCAGCAGGAACAGCAAAGCAGCCCACGCGGTCAGGCCACCGCCCATCTCGGCGTGCTTGGCCACCAGCGGTGTCTCGGGCACGTGCTCCTGCAGCCATTCACCGGCGCCGGAGGCCAGCGGGACGAAAAGCAGCGCGAGCAGCGCGGCCAGTGGCGTGATGATGCCCAGCCGGCGCCGGGCCGCTGGCCAGACTGTGGCCAGGATCGCCAATGCGCCGGCCAGCGGGACCAAGATGACTACCGCATGCACCAGAAGCACATGACCGGGTATTCCGTTGACAGTATTGAACATCGACGCTGCTTTCCTGGTGACGATCGAGCTCGGTCCTTGTCCGGAGCGAGTTCTGGCTTAAGAACGTTGCCTATCAGCTGTGCTGGACGCCCCCTGAACTGGGCACCAGGGTGATCGCTCCCTCGTCCTCCTGGGCATTGTGGAGGCGAAGCACCGCGTACAGGCCGTACAGCAGCCGGCGCAGTTCGATCACGTCCTCGGCCGGCGCGCTGGCCTCGGCCTGGTCGGCCAGCAGTCGATGCAGCCGGCTAACCTGATGCTCGATCTCGGCGTGCGTTCGGCTCAGGCCAGCGGTGGCATCCGCGCCGCCCAGGGCTCGGGCAACCAGCGGCACGAGTTGCCGCTCGTCGGCCCGCTCGTGCGGTAGGAGTTCGGCTTCCAACCGGACCAGCAACTTGTGGACGGGGGACAGGTCGACCGCCTCGGTCGATAGCTCATCGGCCACCGCCCGAACCAGCTCGACCACCGGCTGCACCGCCTCGTGCTGGGCGCGCAACACCAGCGCCGTGCTGGCATCGGCAGCGTTCACCGGCGGGGTGTGCACCGGGCCGGGCAGCACAGCCCGAAGCGCGATCGCGATGGCCAGGATGTCGATGACCTCTTGCAGTGCTGCTCCGAGCGCGGGTGCCAGCAAGCCGGCCGCGGCCAGTCCCATCGCGATCAGCGACAGTCCCATCCCGACCATGACGGCCTGCAACGCGATGCGCTTTGCGCGGCGGGCAATCAGGATCGCCGAGGCCAGCGCATCGATTCGATCGACGGTGAGCACCACATCGGCGGCCTCGGACGAGGCGGTCGCACCCCGGGCAGCCAGCGCTACCCCCGCGCCGGCCGCGGCCAGCGCGGGCGCATCGTTGACCCCGTCACCGACCATGATCGTCGGTCCCGCGACCGATTCCCGCTCGATGGCCGCCAGCTTCTGGGCCGGGTCGCAGTCGGCGAGCACCGCGTCCACGCCGACCACCCGTCCCACCATGTCGGCGACGTCGGATCGGTCACCGGTCACCAGCACCACCCGGCTGATGCCGGCCGCACGCAGCGCCCGCACCATCCGGGGCGCGTCCGGCCGGATCGGGTCGTCGAGCAGCAGCGCGCCGGCCGGCTCGGCATCGACGGCGACGAACACCGCCAGCGCGCTGTCCAGCTCGGCCCGCCGATGGGCTCGCCGGGCCCACTGCGGCGGGTCGGCGCCGACGATCCAGGCCGCCTTGCCGATCCGGACGTGATGCCCGCCGACGATGCCTTCCAGGCCGTAGCCGTGTACCTCGCGCACCTCGGTCGGCATGCTGAGGGCCAGGCCGCGGCGGTTGCCCGCGGTCACGATCGCGCCGGCGAGCACGTGCGGCGATACCTGATCCAGCGAGGCTGCCAGCCGGAGCAGCTCATCAGCGCTGATCGCGTCCCCGGCGGTGATCACCTCAGCGACCTGGGGCCGGCCCTGGGTGAGGGTGCCGGTCTTGTCGAACAGCATGATCCGGCCGGCGGCCAACTGCTCCAGCGCCGCGCCACCCTTGACCACCACGCCGATGCCGGCCGCCCGCGACAGCCCGGACATGATCGCGATCGGCGCTGCCAGCAGCAACGGGCACGGGGTGGCGACAACGAGCACGGCCACCGCGCGGACGGCGTCCCCGCTGGCCAGCCAGGCGCCAGCGGCGAGCAACAGGGTGAGCGGGACGAAGAAGATCGCGAACCGATCGGCGGTCCGCACGAACGGGGCTGAGGATGCTTGGGCTTGCTCGACCAGCCGAACCACCCCGGCATAGGTCGAGTCGGCCGCTGTCGCGGTGGCAACCAGGTCACAGGTCTGGCCGGCATTGACCACGCCGCTGCGCACGTCATCACCGGGCGACCGCTCGACCGGCAGCGCTTCGCCGGTCAGCGCCGCCTCGTCGAGCACCGCCAGCGACAGCAACCGCCCATCGACCGGCACGATCTCACCGCTGCCGACCACGAGCTGATCACCGAGCTGCACCTGCGACACCGGGATCTCAGCGACCAGGTCACCGCGCCGCCGACGGGCGGTCTGCGGCGCACGCGCGACCAGCAGGCTCAGCTCCCGGCGGGCCCGGTCCGCGGCCCGAGCCTCCAGCAGCACGCCGCCGGCCAGCATCACCGTGATCATCGCGCCGGCGAACGGTTCATCGATCAGCAGCGCACCGACCAGGGCGAGCAGCGCGATCACGTCCACGCTCGGTTGCCGGCGGCGCGCCGCAGCCATCGTCCAGCCGATCGAAAAGGCCAGGCCGAGGACGGTCGCGCTGAACCACAGCGGGTGCGAAACCCCCGGCTGGGCGGCCAGCCAAGCGGCAGTACCGGCTGCCAGCAACCCGGTCGAGGTCAGGAACAGCAGCAGTTGCCGGTACTTGCGCAGCCAGGTCACCGGTCCAGTCTGGTCGGGCGGGCCGGCCGGTTGCAGGGTCGAAAGCCCTCAGTACGTCCTCAGCGGGTCGTTGGTCCCTGCCTGCCTGCGATCAACTGTGCCACGATCGCGGCAGGCCGTCCGGGCGCAGTCCGCGCTGACTAGCCGGTATTGAGAGGCGCCCGCTGATGCTCTACCTCGCCGCCGTGGCCATCGTGTTCGGCGTCAACCTGCTACCCGCCTTCGGGCCACCGACCTGGGCGTTGCTGGTCCTGTTCAAGCTCAACTGGCACCTCAACTCGGTTGCGCTGGTGATTCTCGGCGCCATCGCTGCTGGCGGCGGGCGCTACCTGCTGGCCCGGCTCTGCCTGCTGCTTCGTTCGAGATTCAGCCAGCAGCGGCGGGATAACCTGGCCGCCGCGCAGACTCACCTCACCGGGCACCGCGGTGGCGCGGCGCTCGGCCTGGGCTTGTTCGCGCTCTCGCCGCTGCCATCGGCTCAATTGTTCGAAGCGGCCGGCGTTCTGGCTTTGCCGTTAAGGCAATTGACCGCCGCCTTCTTTGTGGGACGGCTGGTCAGCTACTCCATCTATGTCGGCGCGGCCACCGTAGCCCAACGTAGCTATGGACAGGTGATCACCTCAGCGCTCACCTCGCCGGTCGGCGTCGGGTTGCAGGTCGTGATGCTGCTAGCGATCGCCGGGATCAGCCAGATCAACTGGCGGTCACGGCTGCCAGGAGCCGCCGGCTGACCGCCTGCAGCGTGGCTGGGCTTGGCCGGTCGGTCACTCGAGGGAGCGGCGGCTCAGGCAGTGCCGTCGGTGAGGGTGCGCAGGGCCGTGATGAGCCGGTCGCGGGCCTGGCCGGCGACCTCGGCAAGGACCGGGTTGTCGCTGAGCTGGGACATGATCGCCTTTGGCCTTCATGGTCGCGGCGATGTCGATCTCGGGGAGCACCCCGAAGCCCTGCTCGGCCAGCGCGGCGCGGGTGGCAACGACAGCATCAGCGAAGCCGAGATCGGTAGTGACGGTCAATGCATAGTCAGGCATGGAGTGTCTCTAGCTAGCAGCCGTTGCTGTCCCTGGCCTGAGCCGCCGGCTCCGGGTTCCACCAGGTCACGGCACGTCCAGCTCGGCGTACATGCCGGCGAGGTAATGCCCGGCCAGGTTGCACACCAGCTCGTACCGTCCGGCCGGCAGGCTGAGCGTCAACCAGCCCGACGATCCGGCCGCGATCCCGTTGCCGGTGCCGGCCGAGCAGCTGGCTGAGGCCTCGCCGAGGCTGCCGGTCTCATCGACCTTGCCCTCCGATGCCACCACCCGCCGGCCTGGCTGCTGGCCGGCCGCCAGCGGCAACACCACCAGCTCATGGGCCAGGTAGCCGGTATTGGCAACCCGCAGCGAAACACGTCCGGCGGCGACGATGGTCGGGGTCGCTGTCACGCTCATCATCCCGGCCCGGAAGCGCGGCCACTCGTCCTGCGTCATCAGCGACCGGCCGTCCATCATCGATCCGCCCATCCGCGAATGCAGATCGGTCAGCCTCACGTCCACCACCGCGCCTGGTAGCTGCGGTATCGAGCAAGCCGTCGCGGCGCGCTGCGAATGGTTGGGGGAGTCCTTCGCGGTGACCGCGAGGGCCGCTGTCGATAGCGCCGACAACACCAACACTGAGGCGGCGCTCACCAGCAGCACCCGGCGTCGCGGAAAGCTGGCCAGCGGCCTCATCGCGAACCCAGCAGGTCGCGCCGCGCGCGATACTCATCCTCGGACAGGTCGCCGCTGGCCAGCCGCCGATCCAGAATCGCTTGCGCGTCAAGCACATCCGAGCCTGCCAGGCTTGCGATCGAACGGTCCGATCGGCTCGATCGGCCACGCCCGGCTGGGCCGAACACGCCCGCAAGCCACAGCACCACGATCGCCACCAGGGTCCAGAACAGCAACATCCCGATACCCATCAGCAGCCAGCCGGTTCCGCTCCACGCACCGTGCGCCATCATTGCCGAACCCCTTTCGTGGCCGCACCATTGGGCCAGCCTCACCGTCCACGGTCCGCCTCCAGCCAGCTCCCGGACATGGGCCTAGGTCCCGACCTCAGCTCGAAAGGTCGTAGCGTCCGGCCGATCTCATCGGCGTGATCAACAGCGCGAGCCATCGCGACTGAGGATGACCAGCTGCTGGGTCGCCCGGGTCATCGCGACATAGCGATCGACTGCAGCTTCGATGCCGCTAGTGCCTGATCGGTCAGTGTCAATGAGGACAACCAGGTCGAACTCCAGGCCCTTCGACAGCTCCGGCGTCAGCCAACTGATCCGTGGCCTGCTTTGGACCCCTTCCTGGACCGTTGCCTTGAGCGGGTTGTCGATGTCACCAGCGCCGATAACGCAAGCGGTTCCGTCGGCGTTCGCGGCGAGCCAGCTGTCCAGGATCGAGCCAAGCTCCGAAACGGATCCGCGCCGGACGGGGACGCCGGTGCTGCGGATCGAGGTCGGCACGTTGGCGTCCGCAAGCACCGCCCGGATGACCGGCTCGGCTGCGGCCATCACCTCGACGGGCGTCCGGTAGTTGATGCTTAGCGATGCCAGCCCGATCCGGTCCAGCCCGATCCGTTCGAGCCGTTGCTGCCATGATTCGGTGAACCCGTGCCTGGCCTGGGCGCGGTCCCCGACGACGGTGAAGCTGCGGGACGGGCAGCGCAGCAACAACATCTGCCATTGCGCGTCGGTCAGCTCCTGAGCCTCGTCCACCACGACGTGCGCGAACGGGCCAGCGAGCAGGTCGGGGTCAGCGCTCGGCAGCGCGCTCTCATCGACCAGGGCATCGCGCAGGTCCTGCTGGCGCAGGCTCGTCATCAGCAGCAACTCGGAGTCATCGGCCGCGATCAGGTCCTCGACCACCCGATCCATGACCTCTCGCTCGGCTGCGAGGGTGGCCTGCTGCCGGTGCCTACGTCGCGCCGATTCCGGATCGCCGATGCGCTGCCGGGCCGCGTCCAGCAGCGGCAGGTCCGACAGCGTCCAGGCGCGGGTGTCCGTGCGCTGCAAACGTTGAACCGCATCGGGATGCAGCCACGGGGCGCACTTGCGCAGGTAGGCGGGCACCGACCACAGGTCACCAACCAGGTCAGCCGCCTCGATCAACGGCCAGGCGCGGTTGAAGCTCGTGAGCAGTTCCCGGTTCTGCAGCAACGATCTGCGCACCAGGTGCGGCGAGGCGTCGCTGCCCTCGCCGTCCTCGTCGGCCCGCTCGTGCTTGTCCAGCAGGATCGTGAGCAACTCCTCCCAGACCTGCTCGCGTGCCTCGTTGTGCGGGGTGCCGGGTTCAGCCGCTTGGAACGCCTCGGCCCAGTCCTCGGCGCTCAGCCACAGCTCGGACCAGTAGGTCGTCACGAGCGTCGGCTTGGTGGGCGGTTCCTCGTAGAACCGGACGGCCGCCTCGATTGCCTGCACGAGATCGGCCGATGATTTCAGCCGAATCACCTCAGGATCGGTCTCGGTCGCGGCGGTGGCTCTTTCGGCAATCAGGTCGTGCAGGGTGCAGATCTGCACGTCCTCCTCATCGAGGCTGGGCAGCACGTCGGCGACGTAGGCCAGATAGGGCTGGTGCGGACCGACGAACAGCACACCGCCGCTGTGCTGACCGCGGCGCTGGCCCAAACGAGGGTCGGAGTAGAGCAGGTATGCGGCGCGGTGCAGCGCGACCACGGTCTTGCCGGTACCCGGACCACCGTCGACGATCAGGGCGCCGGCCGAGCCAGCCCGGATGATGGCGTCCTGGTCGGCCTGGATGGTGCCGAGCACGTCGCGCATCCGGGCCGACCGGTTGCTGCCCAGGCTGGCGATGAAGGCGGATTGGTCGTCGAAGGCAGGGTATTCCGCAAGCCCGGCCAGTGCGTCGGTGCTGAACACCTCATCCCAGTAGTCGTTGATCCGGCCGTTGGTCCAGCGATAGCGGCGCCGGCGGGCCAGCCCCATTGGGTTGGCGTGGGTCGCTCCGAAGAACGGCTCGGCGGCGGGGGAGCGCCAGTCGATGAGCAGCTGACGGCCCGCGCTGTCGGTCAGGCCGAGTCGTCCGATGTAGACCGGCTCGGCGCTGTCGGTGCTGAGCATGTGTCCCAGGCACAGGTCCACGCCATAGCGGCGCAGGGTGCGAAGCCGCGCGGTCAGCCGGTGGATCTCCAGGTCGCGGTCCAGCGCTTGCTGACCGCTGCCGCCAGGTGCCTTGCGCTCGACACCAAGGCGTCCGGTGAGTTCGGCGATTGCCTGTTCGAGGCTCGCCGCGAGCGCTGCGAAGTGCTGCTCGTCGGTAGCGATCAGGTTCGGATTGGCTTTGGCAGCAAGGCGGTCGGGGAGGTCGAACACGGTGGTACTCAGGGGTTCACGTCCTTCTCGGCTCCGGTCGGTAGGCCGCTGATGCTGGCCTCGGCCGACGATTCTGCGGCAAGACCGGGGCCTTGCCGCAAGCCCCCCGGTGCGCTATATGTTGAAGTGGGACGAAGCGTCGACGCTCACTCGTCGACGGCGGCTGGTTGCCGACAGCAGTAGGTGCGCGGTCAGGACCCCAGCTGCGCGACGCACAGGGCTTGCCCGTTCACACCGATGATCGTTGCCGGAAGCTGGTCGCTGCCTCGCCACACGACCGCGACGCGACCGTGCGCAGGCCGGACGATAGTGCGGCCACGGACCTGGACGGCGCCGACCTCGGCGCTGGTCGCGATCAGCGAGTAGCTCAACCATCGGGGACCCGACGGTGGCCGCCGTCGTCCGCTGACGGCGACGCCGCCGGCACCGGCTGCCCTTGCGGGGCCGCCGAGTTCGACCACGGTTGGCAGCCGGGTCAGGATGTCCAGCGCGTCGAAGCCTGATCTGCCCAGTCTGGTCGGCTCGCCGTTCTCGGCGTGGGTCCGTTCTGGCTCAGATGACACGATCGTCGCCTTGCCGCGCCGTTGACATTGGGACCCAGACAACGAGCGATCAGATCCAGCCGTGGAGGAGTCTGCGTGATCGTGTCCATCCGATGTAACGATATTCCTTCAAGTTGACATAATGTCGATTATCGGATCTTAAGCAACCAGAATCGACTGAGGTATGCGCACCGTTCGGCCGAGAGCGAACGCCGACCTTGCAGCGGCCGACGATCGCTAGCGTGGGTTAGGTGATCACGACGCGCGAGGCTACCTACGGCGTCGACGGATTGACGATGGTTGGCTACCTGGCGCAGCCGGACAGCGACGGGCCCTGGCCGGCCGTGCTGATCGGACACGACGGGATCGGCCTTGAGACCTATCAACGCGGCCGCGCCGACGAGCTCGCCGAGCGCGGCTACCTGGCGCTCGCAATGGACTACCACGGCGGCCGGACATTTTTCGGCGACCCGGAGGCGATGCTGGCCCGGGTAATGCCGCTGATCGCCGACCGCGACCGGATGCAGGTCATCGGCCGCGCCGCGCTCGACGTCCTACTCGCAGTGCCCGGTGCTGACCGTGATCGGCTCGGCGCCGTCGGCTACGGCGCAGGCGGCAGCATCGTGCTTCAACTCGCCAGCGCGGGGGTGCCGTTCAAGGCTCTCGCCGCGGTCCATCCCGGCCTGCCGACTGCCCGATCCGAGGACTGGACCGCCGTGGCCGGCGCGTTGCTTCTCTGCACCGGCTCCGAAGATCCACTGTGCACCCCCGACCAGATCTTGACGTTCACCCGGGCGCTTCAGGACGCCGGGGTCGACTGGCGCGTCCACGTCTACGGCGGCGCCAAGCACGCCTTCTGGGCCGCGCCGACGAACCCAGACGGCTCACTCACCGGCGGGACCAAACACGCCCAGGCCACCGTGCCCGGCGTGGGTTATCACCCGGCGCACACGGCGCGCGCGTGGCGGGCGGTGCTTGACCTGCTCGACGAGACCATCAGGAATCCGTCCGTCACGGCCTGACAGGCCGTCCGCGAGGTGTGCCACCGCTGGTGGCCCCGAGCAGGCTGCCGGGGCCACCAGCGGACCTGGTCAGTAGGCGGGCGTGGTACCCACAGCGTCGTGGTAACCGCCGGTTGGGTACAAGTCGATATCACCGTGGGCCTTCGCCTTGTACGGGTCGAGGTCGTAGAGCCAAGCTGTCCGGCAGTCCTGTGTTCCTTCGGTGCCCGTGCACCGCTCCACCGCGCTTGAGTTGACGCGCTGAATGCTGCCGACGAAGCCGTGGGAGTCACCGGGGTGCGTCACGTAGATCGAGTGGACGTGTGCGCGCGCTGAGTGGCACGCGACCGAGTACTCCAGGTCGACGTAGCCGTACGTGTTGCCGCCGTAGGTCAGCGGCGTGTGATAGACGACCACCGGGCTGGTGCACGACGCGGCGGACGCGGGCGCTTCGGTGGCAAGGACGAGGCCGCCGGCGAGAACGGCGGTGGCCGCGGCGCCAACGATCAGGCGACGAATCATGGGTTTCCTCTCGACGCGAGTCTGGCGCGCGCCATGGTGACGCGCGCCGCCATCATGGCACAGGACGGGCATCAGTTCATGGCGTTTCAGGCGATCTGACCTGACCGCTCCGTTGCTTTGCATTGGGGCAGCGAGGACGTCCCGTCTGGCCGCCGCGCAAGGCCCTAACGGTCATATAGGCACTTTGGCGGAACTATCTGGACGAATTGTACCGAAGCTCTCAGTTTCCTCTGTAATTGCGTAGCGACGGTTAGGAACGCTCTTGGAAACTGTAGTCAGTTCAGTTATCTTGCTGTTGTTATGTCCTATTGCCCCTGATTTGCGAGGTGTTTTATGTTCGCTACGCACCGCCAGAGCTCCCCCACCGAAGGCGGCTCTATGAGCCGGCTCCGCACCAGACTGCTGGTCGGCTCAGTATGTCTGGCCACCGCAGTCACCGTGGCCGGCATGCAGTCCGCTGGCGCCAGCACGCACAGCCCGGCTCCGACCGGTCAGACCTCCGTCCGGCCCACGACCCATCGGGCCCCGCTGCCCGCCAGCACGCTGCTCAACCACGGCGGCCCGGTGCAGACTGCACCGCGGGTCTACCTGGACTTCTGGGGCTGGACCACCGACCCCAAGGGAGCGGGCCCATACCTGCAGAACTTACTTTCAAAGGTTGGTGGAACGGCCTGGCTGAGCACGGTCCACCAGTACAGCAGCGCCGGTTTCGCGGCGCCGCTGGCGGGCGTCTGGTCGCACGCGGCCAGCGTGCCGACCGTGCCGACCGACGCCCAGATCCAGGCCGAAGCGCGGGCCGCCGGGGTCCACTTCGGGGTCAGCACCAGTGACGTGAACGCCCAGGTCGTGGTCGCCACCCCAACCGGGCACTCCAGCTCGGGCTTCGGCACCTCCTACTGCGCCTACCACGGTGTGGTCAGCGGCTCGAACAACACCTACACCGACCTGCCCTACATGCCTGACGCCGGCGGCTCCTGCGGTGCCGGAATTGTCAACCCGGGTAACGCCCTGGACGGTGTCAGCATCGTCGAAGGCCACGAACTGGCCGAGGCGATCACCGACCCGCTGCTCAACGCCTGGTACAACTCCTCGGGCGCTGAGATCGGCGATGTCTGCGCCTGGACCGGCCTGGCCAACATCAACCTGAACGGCACCCTCTTTCCGATGCAGCCGCTGTGGAGCAACGCTGCCAACGCCTGCGTCCAGTAGCCGGCAGCAAGTCGGATCCGGATTGCCGAATTCTGAGCACAACTGAACAGGCCGCCGCGGCCGGTCAACCTGATGGGGGTGACCGGCCGCGGTGTTGCCGTGCGCTGCCGCCAACTGCGCACGGCAACACCGCGGCCGGCCGCTTGCGAAACCCTGTTACTTTGTAAGGGTGACGCTGCTCTACGACGCCGACTGTGGCTTCTGCACGCGGGCAGCGCGGCTCGGCGCGAGGGTACTTCGCGGCGTCCAGATCAGGTCGCTGCAGTCAGTCGAGCTGGCCGCGCTGGACGTCGACCCGGTGCGGGCCGCTGCCGAGATCCCATTCCGTTCAACCAATGGTGAAATCAGCTACGGCTCGGACGCGATCGCCGCGGCGCTGATCGCCGCCGGCCGGCCGCAAGCCTGGCTCGGACGGTTACTGCTCGCCTACCCGCTACGACCGCTTGCCCGCGCCGGCTACCGGCTGGTGGCGCGCAACCGGCACCGGTTGCCAGGCGGCGAGGATGCCTGCGCCCTGCCACGCTAGCCGCTCAACTGCCGACGTAGGCCGCGAGGTGCTTGCCGGTCAAGGTTGAACCGGCAGCGACCAGGTCCGCCGGACTGCCCTCGAAGACGATCCGTCCACCGTCGTGGCCGGCACCTGGGCCGAGGTCGATGATCCAGTCGGCATGTGCCATTACTGCCTGATGATGCTCGATGACGATCACAGACTTGCCCGAGTCGACAAGCCTATCCAGCAATCCGAGCAGCTGCTGCACGTCGGCCAGGTGCAGGCCGGTGGTCGGCTCGTCGAGGACGAGCACGCCGCCCCGCTCCCCCAGCTGGGTCGCCAATTTCAGCCGTTGCCGCTCGCCACCGGACAGGGTCGTGAGTGGCTGGCCGAGGCTGAGGTAACCGAGCCCGACGTCGGCCAGCTGGGTCAAGATCTTGTGCGCCGCCGGCGTTTTCGCTGCACCGATACCGAAAAACTCGCCAGCCTCGGTGACCGGCATGGCCAGCACCTCGCTGATGTCCTTGCCACCGAACCGGTATTGCAGCACCGAGGCCTCGAAGCGCTTGCCCTCGCACACCTCGCAGGGCACGGCTACCCCGGCCATCATCGCCAGGTCGGTGTAGATGACGCCGTTGCCATTGCAGTTGGCGCAGGCGCCCTCGGAGTTGGCGCTGAACAGGGCCGGCTTGACCCCGTTGGCGCTCGCGAACGCCTTGCGGATCGGGTCCAGCAGCCCGGTGTACGTTGCCGGATTGCTCCGCCGCGAGCCACGAATCGCGCCCTGGTCAACCGTCACGACGCCGTCCCGGCCCGAGACCGAGCCCTGGATCAGTGAGCTCTTACCCGACCCGGCCACCCCGGTCAGCACCACCAGCACGCCGAGCGGGATGTCGACGTTGACCCCGCGCAGGTTGTGCCGGTCAGCGCCACGCACCTGCAGGGCACCGGCCGGCGTCCGAGTTTCGCCTTTGAGCTGAACGCGATCGTCCAAGTGCCGGCCGGTGATCGTGGCACTGGCCCGTAGCCCCTCGACGGTGCCCTCGAAGCAGATAGTGCCGCCTGCCGCACCGGCGCCGGGGCCGAGGTCGACGACGTGGTCGGCGATCGCGATCGCTTCCGGCTTGTGCTCGACCACCAGGACGGTGTTGCCCTTGTCGCGCAGTTGCAGCAACAGCTGGTTCATCCGCTCGATGTCGTGCGGGTGCAGCCCGATGGTGGGTTCGTCGAAGACGTAGGTGACGTCGGTGAGCGCGGACCCGAGGTGGCGGATCATCTTGGTGCGCTGGGCCTCGCCGCCCGACAGCGTGCCCGCTGGCCGGTCGAGGCTGAGGTAGCCCAGCCCGATCTCGACGAACGAGTCGAGGGTTGCCCGCAATGCCTGGACCAGCGGGGCCACCGAAGGCTCCTTCAGCGAGCCGATCCAGCCGGCCAGGTCGCTGATCTGCAGCGCGCTCGCCTCGGCGATATTGAGCTGGTTGATCCTGGCTGATCGTGCCTGCTGGCTGAGCCTGGTGCCGCCGCAGTCCGGGCAGGTGCTGAAGGTGACCGCACGCTGCACGAAGGCCCGGACGTGCGGCTGCAACGAGTCGACATCCTTGGCCAGTATCGACTTGCTTAGCTTGGGGATCAGTCCCTCGTAGGTCAGGTTGACGCCATCGACCTTGATCCTGGTCGGCTCCTTGTAGAGCAGGTCGTTGAGCTCCCGCTTGGTGAACTTCCTGATCGGCTTGTCCGGGTCGAACAAGCCGCAGCCGCCGAAGATCCGGCCGTACCAGCCGTCCATGCTGTAGCCGGGAACGGTGAGCGCGCCCTCGTTGAGCGACAGGCTGTCGTCGTAGAGCTGGCTCAGGTCGATGTCGTTGACCGCGCCCCGGCCCTCGCAGCGCGGGCACATCCCGCCGAGGATGCTGAAGCTTCGCCGCTGCTTCGTCGTCCGTCCGGCGCGTTCGGTGGTGACCGCGCCGGCGCCGCTGATCGAGGCGACGTTGAAGGAGAACGCCTGTGGCGAGCCCACATAGGGTTTTCCGAGCCGGCTGTAGAGAATGCGCAGCATTGCATTGGCATCGGTGGCGGTGCCGACCGTTGAGCGTGGATCGGTGCCCAGCCGCTGCTGGTCGACGATGATCGCGGTCGTCAAGCCGTCCAGCACGTCCACGTCCGGCCGGGCCAGCGTCGGCATGAAGCCCTGCACGAAGGCGCTGTAGGTCTCGTTGATCAGCCGCTGTGACTCGGCGGCGATGGTGCCGAACACCAGCGAGCTCTTGCCCGAGCCGGACACGCCGGTGAAGACCGTCAACCGTCGCTTCGGCAGCTTGACGCTGACGTTGCGAAGGTTGTTGACGCGCGCACCGTGCACGCCGATCACATCGTGGCTATCAGCGGCGCCGAAGGCAGCCGGTTTTCGGGTCACCTGGGAAATCCTGCCACCTCGGGCCGGCCTTGCTCAGCGAACTTCGTTGATGCGCAGCAGGTTGCCCGCCGGATCACGGATCGCGCAGTCGCGAATGCCGTAGGGCTGGTCGGTCGGTTCCTGCACGATCTCGGCGCCGCTGCCCTGCAGCCGTTCGAAGACACCGTCGAGGTCGGCGGTGGCCAGAGTGACAATCCCGTACGTTCCCTTTGCCATCATCTCGGTGATGGTGCGTCGCTCGTCCTCGGTGATGCCCGGGTCGGCACCCGGCGGGTACAGCACGATGGACGTGCCGGGCTGGCCGGCAGGTCCGACCGTGATCCAGTGCAGGCCGTTGTAGCCGACGTCGTTACGAATCTCGAAGCCGAGCGTGTCGCTGTAGAACGCGATCGTGGCGGCCGGATCGTTCTGCGGCAGGAAGGCTGAATAGATGGTGATGTCCATGACGGTCACGCTAGTTGCGGGTCGGCGACCGGCGCTTCTCGATTCCTGATCGGTCTGGTCACCTGCTTCACCACGCAGGACGGCATTCCGTCCGTCGCGCTGGCCTGCTGGTGTCGATAGGTGCTGGGTGGCACGCCAACCAGCTCGGTGAAGCGGGTGCTGAAGGTGCCCAGCGACGAGCAGCCGACCGCGAAGCAGACCTCGGTGACGCTGAGGTCGCCTCGGCGCAGCAGCGTCATCGCGCGCTCGATGCGCCGGGTCATCAGGTAGGAGTACGGCGACTCGCCGTAGGCGCGCCGGAACTCGCGGCTGAGGTGCCCGGCCGACATGTGCGCGCCGCGGCCGAGCGCCTCGACGTCCAGCGGCTGCGCGTACTCCCGGTCGATCCGGTCACGGACGCGGCGCAGCCGAGCGAGTTCGCGCAGCGACTCTGCCTCGGTGGGTCTGCTGGTCACCTTCGAAATCGTGCCACACCGGGTAGCGCCGCGCAGCTACTACGGCCCGGTTAGCTTTCTTGCAGGACCGACAGGACGTTGCCGGCCGGGTCCTTGAACCACGCGATCGGCGGCCCGCCGAGCCGGAAGACGCCCTTGTCATCCACCCCGTCGAAGGACTCGAAGGTGATGCCGAGCTCGCGCAGCCGATCGACCGCCGCGTCGATGTCATCGACCGGAAAGTTCAGCGTGGTGTATTCGGCCGGCACGTGCCGATCACCCTTCGGGTAGACCAGGACGTCCTTGCCCGGGCCAAGGTTCAGCCGGAGCATCCCGTGCTGCTCGGTGACCGCGACTCCCAGCAGTTGGCCGTAGAAGTCCTTGGCCTTGGCCACGTCGTCCACCGAGAAGCCACTGAAAGCGCGCGTTGTGTCGAACATATCGGTTGTCCCGTCCTCGAAAGACCCTTGCCGAGGTCCATTCTGCTCGCTGGTCGGTATGAACCACAGGCCCGGTCGTGCCAAAGCCTGGCATTCAGTGCGGCCAAGCTGGCAGATTGTGCTGGGTGAGAGCTGACGCGGGCGACATCACACTGACCACCTACGAGGCATCGGCGTGCAAGTACGCCGGCCAGGTCAGGCCTGTCACCTCCGAGCTTGCCGGCTTTCTCGATCGGCTGGCCGGGTTGGTGCCCGGCGGCAGCGTCCTCGAGCTCGGCAGCGGACCCGGTCGCGACGCCGACTACCTGGAACAGCGCGGCCTCACCGTCGCCCGAACCGATGGCACCAAGGCCTTCGTCGAGATGCTGCGGGCTAACGGTCAGCAGGCCCGGCTGCTGGACGCCCGCTACGACGAGCTGGGTGGGCCGTATGACGCCTTGCTGGCTGATGCGATGTTGCTGCACCTGACCCGCGTCGAATTGGCGGCGCTGCTGGTCAGAGCCCATGGCGCGCTGGCTGGCCAAGCCATATTGGCCTTTACCGTAAAGGACGGTGATGGCGAGGCGTGGTCTGAGGCGAGGTTGAGCCTGCCGCGGTATTTCACCTACTGGCGGGCTGAGCCGTTACGTGACCTGCTGGAACGAACCGGCTGGACGGTGCTGTCGCTGACCAAGGTGGCCGGTCGGCTCGAACCGTGGCTGTACGTGCTGGCGCAATCGGCGAACCCGGCACGGTCATGACCCTGATCGAGCTCGCCTGCCTGATCACCGCGCTCGCCGCCGCCATCACCGGCGGCACGCTGTTCGGCTTCTCAACGCTGGTGATGCCGGCGCTCAACCGGCTGCCGGCCGAGCAGGCGATCCTGGCGATGCAGTCGATCAACCTGCGCGCACCCCGCAGCCTGCTGATGCTGCCGCTGGTCGGCTCGGCGCTCGGTAGCGTTGTCATCGGTGGGTACGCGGCGATCCGCCCGGACACCGCGGCGCGCGGCTGGCTACTTGCCGGCAGCGTGGCCGGCGTGCTCGCGTTCGTGATCACCGCTGCCTATCACGTGCCACGCAACAACGCGCTGGCCGTGGTGACACCACACGGCCTGGACGACAGCCAGCAATGGCAGGCCTTTGCGGTCGGTTGGCACCGGTGGAACCACCTGCGCACGGTGGCCGCGCTGGTCGCGGCCTGCTTGCTGGTGACCGGAGTCCTGCGCGGCTGATCGGGTTGCGCGGGACAGCGTGCCGCGGTCATCGGGGGTGGCAGCTGAAATCAGATGTTCCGCTTTTGTGGCAAAGGCTAGACATGACCGGGTTCGCTGCGATCTACTGCCGGTCACCATCATCGGCATTTCCACAAAGGAGGTGGCCTCGTGCCACGTCGTTTCTACGCCATCGCGGCCGCGGCTGTCTCGGTAGCCGCCATCATGTTGCCCAGCACCCCGGCCATGGCCTACAGCCAGTGCCCGGCCAACACCGAGTGCGGCTGGCTGTACTTCTCCGACGCCGGCCACACCCACGAGGTCGGCGCGCATACGACCAACTGCCAGGGCGTGGTGCTGGATTGGGGAGTCAAGCAGGGGTACTCCCAGTACATCCAGCAGGGTTGCGGCGGCGGAACCGTCTAGGTCGGCTCTCCCCCACTGTCGCGCTGGAACAGCTGGCAATCTCGCTAGCTGGCTAGCGATACCCGCTCAGCCAGCGGCGACGTCCTTGAGCGGCCAGACGCAGGCGTGAAAGCAGGTCCAGCCGAGCGGGCCGCCGCGATGGTAGGAATCGACGTACCTGCTGAACCGCTTGCCGTCCGAGGTGCACCGCGAGGACACCACGGCACTGTCGCC
Source organism: Jatrophihabitantaceae bacterium (assembly GCA_039922115.1). Taxonomy (GTDB): domain Bacteria; phylum Actinomycetota; class Actinomycetes; order Mycobacteriales; family Jatrophihabitantaceae; genus Jatrophihabitans_A. Next base: position 3,126 of record JBDSAN010000552.1, on the reverse strand, counting down.
GGCCAGGTGAATGACCACCTGGTCGATGGTCAGGTCCGGCTCCGGGTTGGTCTGCAGGTCCTCGATGTATTCCGGCAACTGCTGCACCTGGCCGGTCGATCCGGACAGGTACTGGAAGCTCGGGGTCAGGATCGGCCCCAGCACCTCCCAGGAACCCTTGCGGAAGGCGTCGATGAACTGGACGTTGAGCTGGGTGAGGGTTTCGATGTCATTCACGTCGATATAGTGCACTAATCATTGCCAAACCGGTACTCCCCCCGGCAGTCCACCGCGATATCAGCCAGAGCGTGCCAGTTGCCGGGCCGGCGCGAGCAGCTCGACCACGCAGCGGTGCGCATCGTGGATCGGCCTGGAAAACGCGCCCGGTGAGGGCACCAGGTTGTTGTAGAAGGTGGCACCCTCGCACAGCGGGCCGAGCACCCAGATTCGCCGATCCGGTTGCCCGGCCGCGTTGATCGGGTGCTGGTCGGCGTCGATGTCGATACCGACCACGTCCCGGCTGCCGGCGTGCCTGGGCCGGATCAGCCCGGTCCGGTAAAGCGAATCCAGCAGCGGGCTGGCCGAGTTGGTCACCGAGGGCAGGTCATGGCGGCCCTGCACCAGCCAGTCTGCGGCGCCGTGCTGGACCGTTGCCAGTCTGCTGGACCGGAGCTGCCAGCTGGCCGTGACCGGATCCCAATCGATGCTGGGATCGGGCCCGTACGGGACGGTGGCGACGCCGGCCTCGATCAGGGCGATCAGCTCAGCGTGCCGCTCGAACTGCGGCCCGACCGCAGCCCGGTTGATCAGCGGAACCCACTGCCGCAGAAAGGCTTCCAGCGATATCGCGGTCAGCCCACCGAAGTCGATCGCGTACCGGAACGTGTCGCGCAGCTCGCGCAGCACGTCCAGGCTGGCCTTGACCGGGCTGGCGGTCAGGCCGAGCAGCCCCTCGGCGAGATCGGCCCGGATCGTTTCTTGCAGCCAATCCTGGTAGTCGGCGCTGTCGGTCAACCGCATGCCGGCACTCGGGTCCAGCAGCGGCAGCGGATCGAATTGCCCTTGTTCACAGTCCAATTCGGCAAGCAGCTCAGCTAGTCCACCGGTCAGCGTGGCTGCCTGCAGCCTGGTCTCCAGTTCGAACTCGCAACCATTGCTGCGGGCCTGCCAGCGCCGGTAGGCGATCCGGGTCTCGTCCAGCACCAGCGGCCAGATCGCCCGCTCGAAGTCCAGCGGGCTACCGTGCTCGGCGCGCAGGCCATCGAGGTTGGCGTGGGTGAATGCCAGCGGCTGGTACTTCGGCCCGTATTCGAGCAGCTGTGGCCTGGCCCGGCACGGCAGCCCGGACCGGGAGAAGAATGCCAGCGACGGCTCGGCGCCGCTGGCCAGGTAGCGCAAGCCGGCCTCGTCCTGCTCGAACCGGCCGCCGCGACCGACCGTCAGGCAGGACATCGCGTCCATGGCCGACAGCCCGAAGCCACCGATAGCGACCCGCTGGCCCGGCTCGATCACCGCCAGCCGGTCCGGCATCGGGTAGGGCTGCTCGATCAGCCGGTCGGCCACCGGACAGGTTGACCGGTTGCCGGTGTAGCCGGTGGTCAGGAATGCGCAGTCCACGGTCAGCTCAGTACCGTCGGAAAGGCTTATCAGGACGGGACATTCTGCCGGCGCGGTGAGCGCCACCGCGGTTGCCCGGTGCAGGATGAGCTGCACGCCGGCCGGCAGGTCGGCACGCAGCAGGTCGAGGAACCAGGCCAGGTAGTCGCCGAGAATCCGGCGTGGCAGGAAGTCGGTCGGCTGGATAGATCTACCGACCGGCCCGACCGTGAAGCCGTCGGCAGCGATCCGCAGGTCCCGCTCGACGGCCCACTGGAACAGCGTCGGCCCTGGCCGGCTGGCGGCTACGCCGACCGTGTGCTCGTCCGGAAACATCGTTACCTGCGAGCAGATCGTGTTCAGCAGCAGGTAATCCGGCTGGTTGCGATCGTGCACGCCGGCGCCGCTACCGTCCGGATCGATCAGCTCGATCCGCAGGTTCGAGCCAGCGGCCAGGGTCAGGATCCGTTCGAGCACGCCGAGGCCGCGCGAGCCCAGGCCGATCACGGCCACCGAGGTAACTGCTGGCGTGCGTTGCATGTCGGATACGTTGCCTTTCCTGGTATGGGCCTTCCGCTTTGGTCAGCTGGTCAGCTGGATCCGGACCCGGCGGTTCTGCCGACCTTTGTTCTCGACCTTCACGATCTGCACGTGCCCGATCTGCGCGGTCGAGGCGACGTGGGTACCTCCGTCGGCCTGAGCGTCCAGGCCGACGATGTCCACGATCCGCAGCTCAGCGGTCTCCGGCGGAAATACCGTCTGGGTGCGGACGATGTCGGGGATGGCCAGTGCCTGCTCGCGCGGCAGCAAGCGCACCTCGATCGGCCGGTCGGCAGCGATCTCGGCGTTCACCGAATCCTCCAGCGCCTGCTTGAAGTCCGGCGGCAGCTCGGGCAGGTTGAAATCCATCCGGGCCTGTCCCGGTTCCATGTTGTTGCCGGTGACCAGCGCACCGAAATCGCGAAACACCGTCCCGCAAAGCACATGCAGGCCCGAATGGGTGCGCATCAGGGTGCTGCGACGCTCATCGTCGAGCGCGCCACGCACCGCGCAGCCGGCCGGCGGCACCGGATCACCCGGAGCCGGCAGCAAGTAGTACTCCTCCCCGCGCCGGGTGCCGACGATCCGGGTCTGCACGCCCTGCCAGAGCAGCACGCCGTGATCGGGCGGCTGGCCGCCGCCGCCCGGGTAGAAGGCGGATCGATCGAGCACGATGCCGGCCTCAGGATCAGCCGGGTCTGACCACACGACGGTGCAGTCCCATTCCCGGATGCTGACGTCTTCCCAATCCAGGCGATGCGTGTGCGGGGTTGCGTTCACTGGCTGGCTACACCTTTCGTGACCGGCGGACCGATCCGCGGTTCGATCCTCAGCCGCAGGTGGGCTAAGGCCTCCGTCGCGTCGTGCGCGGCGGCCGGTCCATCCTCGCCGGTGCTGATCAGGTAGCCAAGCCGGTCTCGAAAGGAGTTCTGCAACCTCAGGTCGGTTCCGATCGCGGCGGTCAGTCTTACCTCAACGATGGCAGGGCTGCGCCGGGCCAGCTCCAGGCCG
>JBDSAN010000551.1:0-4610 GCA_039922115.1 Jatrophihabitantaceae bacterium | reverse complement strand
CGCGGATTCCAGATTGCGGCCCCGGCGCTGGCGGTAGCTGCTGGCATCATCGCGTTCGTCAGCACCGCGGGGCCAGCGGCCGGCCCCGGGCCCGGGTTGTCGAGCAGGCCGGCATCGGCCACGCCGGTCGCGGCCGGACCAGCTGGGCGGTCACTGAAACTCGACGGTTATCAGCTCGTGCTGCCGGCCTCGTTCAGGCTGGTGAGCCCGAAACCGGCTTGCCTGCACGACCTGAACCTGAATGCCGGCGAGCAACAGCGCCTGTTCAGCACGCCGGATGCGAGCTGCCCGCTGCTGATCGCGGCAGTGCAGGCATCGCTGCCGGCCAGCGCCTACGAGGTCGACATCACGATCCACCCAACCAGCGGCGGCCCGCGAACCATCAAGTTCTATAGGGTGTTCGACGCCAAGAACCAGACGCTGTCCAGTTACCTGCCGGCCAAGCTGCCGGATGGCCGAACCGTCTACGTGATCCTCGACCCGCGGCTGTCGGCGCCCGCCGACGAGCAACTCCTCCAGCTCCAACAAGGCCTCCGGGTGTCCTCCTGAGCTGACCCGCGCCGATCCGCGCCGATCTGGGCCGTCCTGAGTCGACCCGAGCGCACTTGGGGCACGTACCCGCAGGTGCGTTACGAACCCCGAAGATCATTGCGGGCGGTTGGCGAATTAGGTTAGTTTTTCAGGTGAGCCTGAAAGCCTTGGGACGCACTCCGGGCCGCTGGTTCGCGCGTAGCGCTACGCATCGCCAACCATCCACTGTCTCCGGTCGGCCGGCCTGGCTAGTTTGCCATGCCCCGATTCGGCCCATCAGGAAAGAAGATGACGATGACACCACGCAAGCTCGCGCTCAGCCTCGGCCTGCCACTGGCGGCCGCCACGATCGCACTGCCGTCCGTTGCCGTCCCGGCCTTCGCACTCTCGGGTGACTACGCGGCCAGCGGCGTCTACATCCGGTCCGGCCCGCACACCTCGAACACCGCGCTCGGGTTGGGCTACCCCGGCCAGGGTGCCACGATCTCGTGCTTCACCGAGGGCACCAACATCTCAGGCAACCCGTACTGGGACCACAACCGCGATCAGGCTACCGGCGTGACCGGATACAGCGCTGATTACTACATGTCCTGGACCGGCACCCTGTACCACTGCTAGCCAGGACCGGCGAACCAGCCCCGGGGACGGCACAACCTTCCGTCCCCGGGGCGCGTCTGTATTGGCAACAGTTGATTGCCCGATCGAGTCAGGGAGGCAAGGACTTCCATGCGCTACCCGCATCTCACACGATTGCTAGCCGTTGCCTGCCTTACCGGCCTCGCAACGTCCTGCGCTGCCCACTCCGGTGGCCAAGCCGAAGCGGCTGGTGGGTCGGCCAACAGCTTGCCGAGCACCATCGCCTCGCAATCGGTTCAGCCGAGCCCGGAGCCGACCGCCAGCAGCCAGGTTCAGCTCCCGCTGGACGGCTATACCCTTGCAACGCAACAGAACCTGGTGATCTCCAGGGCCGAGCAGTTGCTCATCACAGACTGCATGCGCAAGCAGGGCTTCAACTACGTTGCAACCGTCCAGCAATCCGGGATCACCGAGCATCGCGACGCCTACGGCCTGATCAGCGCCGCCCAGGCTGCCGCCTACGGCTACCACGACCCGGGATTCCTCAATGGTTCCAAGCGACTGGTCACCAACAAGCCGGCCTACATGACCGATAGCTATCTCATCGCGCTGCGCGGATTCGTCAGCCCACCGCCGGCGGGCAGCAAGACCCCGCCGGGCTGTGAGGATAAGGCCGACGCCCAGCTTCATTTCGGATCGGACCCGAGCACCGCGAACCTGCTCGGCCAGCTCGGCGCCGATGCCTCGCAGCGGACCCAGGCCGACCCGCAGGTCCTCACCGTCGAGCGCCGGTGGCATACCTGCATGGCTGCGAAGGGATTCTCCTTCGACACCCCGGCCACGGCAGCAGCCGGACCGTGGACGTCGGCCACCCAACCGCCCAGCGGTACCGAGATCGCGACCGCTCGCGCGGACGTCGCGTGCAAGCAGCAGGTCAACCTGGCCGGCATCTGGATCGGCGTCGAGAGCGCCTATCAACGCATCGCCATCGAGCAGAACTCTGCCGCGCTGGCCCAGATCCAGCGCGACAACACCGCTCGGGTCGCGCGTGCCGAGGCGGTCCTGAGCGGTCAGGGCAGCTGAGCCGATGCTGGCACGCGCCACCCGATTGCAGCCAGCCGCGCCGAATTACCGGCGGCGGCGCAACTACCTGATCGCGGTCGCTGCCGGCGCTACCCTGCTGGCCATCGGTGGGCTGATCGGTGCCCTCTGGGTGCGCTCACCGGCCCAGCAGGCGGCCGACACCCGGCCACCGTCGCCAACCGTGCTCTCGGCAGCAGTAGTGCGACAGGTCGTGGCCAGCACCGTCGTGCTGCGCGGAACGGTCAGCGCCGGTAACGAATACCAGGTGAACCCAACAGGTGCGACACCAGGTGGCCAGCCGATCATCACCGCGGCGGCGCTACCGGCCGGGCACCAGGTGATCGCCGGTCAGGTGCTGGTCGAGGTCTCCGGCCGGCCGGTCATCGCGCTGGCCGGCAGCATTCCTGCCTATCGCGATCTCAAGCCTGGCGCGCACGGTCGCGACGTCCGGCAGCTGCAGACTGCCTTGCAAAGCCTGGGCTATTCCACCGATCCTGACCCGGCTGCCAGCTTCGGCGCCGGCACCAAATCCGCCCTCACCCAGCTTTACGGGGCACGGGGCTATGACGTACCCACCACCGATGGCGGCGCGAGCGTGCAGGCCGCCCAACATGCGCTCGACACGGCACAACGCAGCCTGGACGACCTGCTCCGATCAGCCCCACCAACAGGTGCGGCGAGCGCCGGCAACCAGGCCTCAGCGGTGGCCAACGCCCGTGCCGAGCTCGCCGCGGCACAGGCACGCTATGACCAGGCCCAGTCAACGAACGGGCCGATGCTGCCGCTGGCCGAGGTTGAGTTCTTACCGTCATTTCCAGCCTATGTGGCCGCCAGCAATGCAGGTTTGGGTACTGCGGCCAAGGCGCCGATGCTGACCCTGTCGACCGGATCACCGGTCGTGATCGGGCGGTTGGACCCGGCAGCTCAGGGCCTGGTCCGAACCGGAATGCCTGTTGCGATCGATGCCGAGACGACTGGTTTCACCGATACCGGCAGGCTCAACTCGATTGGAGCGGCCGTTACAGCTGGCGCCGGCTCGGATTCCAGCGGGGGTACCGGTGGCCAGCAGGACGCCGCAAGCTACCTGCCGGCCAGCATCACGCCGACCAAGCCGCTCTCGGCCGCCCTAATCGGTCAGGACGTCCGGTTGACGATCACCGCCGCTGCCACCAAAGGGCCGGTGCTGGCCGTCCCGGAATCGGCGATCACCACCAGCGCCGATGGCCGGACGTTCGTGGTGGTACTGGACGGCGACCGCCGGCAGACCCGGGTGCCGGTCACGGCCGGCATCTCCGGGGCGGGGCTGGTGTCGGTCACCGCGCTGTCAGGTGGCCTGGCCGCCGGTGACCAGGTGGTGGTCGGGCAATGACCGTCGCCGAGCCGGTAGTACTGGAGTTGCCGGTAGTACTGGAGTTGCGGGCCGCGGCACTGCGCTACCCCGGCCCGCCGCCGGTCGACGCGCTGCGGCCGACCGAACTGACCGTCCGGCGCGGTGAGTACCTGACAATCATGGGGTCTTCCGGATCGGGCAAGTCAACGCTGCTCAACGTGCTCGGCCTGCTGGACCGGCCGACCTCGGGCAGCGTGTTCTTCGACGGGATCGATGTGGCTAGCCTGGGCGATGCGGACCGAACCGCATTGCGGGGCGCCAGATTGGGCTTTGTATTCCAGTCCTTTCACCTGCTGCCCTACCGCGATGCCACCGAGAACGTGATGCTGGCGCAGGTGTACAACCGGACGCCTCGCGGCGACCGCGCGAGCTCGGCGCGCGAGGTGCTTTGCCAGGTCGGGCTGTCGCATCGGCTGCGGGCGCTACCGCCGACCCTGTCCGGTGGTGAGCGCCAGCGGGTGGCCATCGCCCGGGCCCTGGTCAACCGTCCCAGCCTCATCCTTTGCGACGAGCCGACCGGCAACCTGGATTCGGAGGCGACCGCGACTATCCTGCGGTTGCTGGCAGAACTTCATCAGCAGGGCTTGACGCTGGTGGTCATCACGCACGATCCGGCGGTCGCTGACCAGGGTCAGCGGATGCTGCTGATGCGCGACGGGGTGCTGCGGCCGGCGGCCGGCCCGGCCGCTGTTGCGGCCACGGCCGCCGGGCCGCCGATCGCAACGGTGCCGCTATGGTCACGCTGATCCCACGTCGCACTCGGAGCGTCCGGCCGGCCGGCCTGCTCCGTTCGCGCCTCACCCTGACCGATCTGCTGGCCGAATCGGTTGGTGGCATCCTGCAGCGTCCCGGACGCTCGGTGCTCACCATGCTCGGCACCGTCCTCGGCATCGGGTCGTTCGTGACCATCCTCGGCCTGACCGCGACTACCGCCGGCCAGATCAGCAGCCGGTTCAACCTGCTGGATGCGACCCAGGTAACCGTGACCGATGTCGCCACCAGGGACGGCACGTCGGCCGGATACAGCTTT
>JBDSAN010000550.1:0-4832 GCA_039922115.1 Jatrophihabitantaceae bacterium | reverse complement strand
GGTCGAAGGCGCCCTGGCGCCCGGCGTCACCGCGAAGGACGTCATCCTCGCGATCATCGCCCGGATCGGCGTCGCCGGGGCGGTCGGCCACACGATCGAGTATGCGGGCTCGGCCATCCGGAGCCTGTCGATGGAGGGCCGGCTGACCGTCTGCAACATGTCGATCGAGGCCGGCGCGCGGGCCGGGCTGATCGCTCCGGACCAGGTCACCTACGACTACCTCGCCGGCCGACCGCAGGCGCCCAAGGGCGAGCTGTGGGACGAGGCGATGCGGTACTGGACCAGCCTGCACACCGACCCGGACGCCGAGTTCGACAAGGTCGTCGACATCGATGCCAGCTCGTTGACACCGTTCGTAACCTGGGGCACCAACCCGGGCCAGGGCGTCCCGCTGGCAGCCAACGTCCCGGACCCGGCCGAACTGACCGACCCCGCCGAGCGAGCCGCCGCGGAAGCGGCACTGACCTACATGGGCCTGACCGCCGGCACGCCGATCAGCGAGGTCGCCGTCGACACGGTGTTCGTCGGCTCCTGCACCAATGGCCGGATCGAGGACCTGCGCGCGGCAGCGACCGTGCTCAGCGGCGGGCGGGTGGCCGACGGCGTGCGGATGCTGGTGGTGCCCGGTTCGGCCAAGGTCCGGTTGCAGGCCGAGGCCGAAGGGCTGGATCAGGTGTTCCTGGCCGCCGGGGCGGAGTGGCGTAACGCCGGCTGCTCGATGTGCCTGGGCATGAACCCGGACACCCTGCAGCCCGGCCAGCGCAGCGCGTCCACCTCGAATCGCAACTTCGAGGGCCGGCAGGGCAAGGGCGCCCGAACCCACCTGGTCTCGCCGGCGGTCGCGGCCGCCACCGCGATCACCGGCCGGCTGAGCGCGCCGGCCGAGCTCATCGCGAACGGAACGGCACGCTGATGCAACCCTTCACCAGCCACACCGGCAGCGCGGCACCGCTGCGCAAGTCCAACGTCGACACCGACCAGATCATCCCGGCGTCCTACCTGAAGCGGATCAGCCGGACCGGCTTCGAGGACGGCCTGTTCGCAAGCTGGCGCGCCGATCCGGACTTCGTACTCAACCGGCCCGAGCACGCCGGCGCCACCATCCTGGTGACAGGACAGGACTTCGGCACCGGTTCGTCGCGCGAGCACGCGGTCTGGGCGCTACGTGACTACGGCTTCCGGGCGGTGCTGTCGTCCCGGTTCGGCGACATTTTCCGGGGCAACTCGCTCAAGAACGGCCTGCTCACCGTGCTGGTGCCACAGCTGGTGATCGAGCAACTGTGGGCGCTGATCGATGCCGACCCGGCCACCGCGGTCACGGTCGATCTGGTCGAGCGGCAGGTACGCGCCGAGGGCATCGAGGTGGGTTTCGAGCTCGCCGATGACGCCCGGCAGCGACTGCTCGAAGGCGCCGACGACATCACCCTGACCTTGCGCCATGCCGAGGAGATCACCAACTATGAACGGACAATCCCATCCTTCAATCCGAATACGCTGGCCGGCTGACCTGCTCAGGTTGACCGGCATCCAGGCCGATGGAACAGTCATGAACGTGCGGCACCAGCTGATCATTAGCTAGCGCGGCGCCCTGGTTGCCTACCGGGGCGGCGCGCGTATCCGGCGTCCCGTCCGAACCGCACCTCCGGAGCCAGCCATGCCAGCCGTCCAGTCCGACCCGCACGTCTCGGTCGCCGATGTCGATGCCGCTGCCGCGCGGCTGGAACCGGTACTGCCCGCGACTCCGCTGCAGCTCAGCCCGCGACTGTCCGAGCGGATGAACGGCGAGGTCTGGCTCAAGCGCGAGGACCTGCAGCCGGTCCGCTCGTACAAGGTGCGCGGCGCTTACAACCTGATCGCCCAGCTGGACGATGAGGCTCGCGCGGCCGGCCTGGTTTGCGCCAGCGCCGGCAATCACGCCCAGGGCGTTGCCTTTGCCTGCGCCGCGCTCGGGGTGGCCGGCAAGATCTTCCTGCCCCGCACCACGCCCCGGCAGAAGCTCGACCGGATCAGCACGCTCGGTGAGGGTCAGGTCAGCATCGAGTTGGTCGGAGAGACCTACGACGATTCAGCGACGGCCGCTCGCCAGCACGGCGAGCGCACCGGAGCAACCGTGGTGCCGGCCTTCGACCACCCGCACACCATCGCCGGGCAGGGCACCGCGATCCGCGAGGCGGTGGCCCAGCTGGGCCGGCTGCCGGAGCTGATCGTGCTGCCGGTCGGCGGCGGTGGGTTGCTGGCCGGCGCGCTGAGCTGGCTGGCCGGCCAGCCGCAGCCGGTCCGGGTGGTCGGCGTCGAGCCGGCCGGCGCCGCCTGCGTGGCCGCAGCGCTGAAGGCCGGCCGGCCGGTGGACCTGGACGCGGTGGACGGCTTCGTCGACGGCGCGGCAGTGCGGCGGGCTGGGGCGCTCACCTACCCGATCATCCGGGACGCGGGCGCCGAGCTGGTCTCGGTCGCTGAGGGCCGGGTGTGCAGCGAGATGCTGGCGTTCTACCAATCGGATGGCATCATCGCCGAGCCGGCCGGCGCGCTGGCGGCGGCGGCGCTGCGCGAGGTCATCTTCGCCGCACCCGGCAGCACCACGCTCTGCCTGCTGTCCGGTGGCAACAACGACGTCAGCCGGTACGCCGAGGTGATCGAGCGCTCGCTGGTGCACGAGGGTCGAAAGCACTACTTCCTGGTGGACTTTCCGCAGGAACCCGGTGCGCTGCGACAGTTCCTGGACGAGGTGCTCGGCCCGAACGATGACATCACGCTGTTCGAGTATGTCAAGCGCAACAACCGGGAAACCGGACCGGCGCTGGTCGGCATCGAACTCGGCCAGCCGGAAGATCTGGCCCCGCTGATGGACCGGATGCGGACCGGCACCGCGCGGGTTCAGCTGTTGCCACCGGACAGCCCAATGTCGCGCTTTTTGGTCTGAGGCCGGCAGCGGCCAGCGCCGCCAGCTCACCGTGTGCAGGATCGCCACCGCGCCGATGAAGTTCAGCCCTGCCACCGCCACCCAGAGTTGGGCCGGCCGGTAAGGCTGAGCGCGGGTGATGGCCCGCGCTCAGCCTTACCGATCCGATCGCACGCCGGCGGGGCAAGCGAAAGCCCCGGCCTGAATCAGGACCGGGGCTTTCGCTGAACGCTGGTTACTCGACGGTGCCAACCGTTTCGGTCGGCGGCGCGTCCGGAACCACGAGCTCGGACTTCGGCTCGCCCCGGAAGGTGAACCGCTCGGCGCCGCTCTTGGACTCAGGGTCGATCTCGGTGTCGACCACCACGATCTGGCCGGCACCAAGCTCGCCGAACAGGATCCGCTCGGACAGCGCGTCCTCGATCTCGCGCTGGATGGTGCGGCGCAGCGGCCGGGCACCGAGTACCGGGTCGTAACCCTTCTTGGCCAGCAGCGCCTTAGCCGAAGCGGTCAGCTCCATGAGCATGTCCTTGTTGCGCAGCTGGGTGTCAACCCGAGCCACCATCAGGTCTACGATCTCGACGATCTCGGCCTCGGACAGCTGGTGGAAGACCACGATGTCGTCGATCCGGTTGAGGAACTCGGGCCGGAAGTGCTGCTTGAGCTCGTCGTTGACCTTCTGCTTCATCCGCTCGTAGTTCGACGCACCGTCGTTGGCACCGGCGAAGCCGAGGCTGCCGACCGACTTGGACGCGTCCTTGGTGCCGAGGTTGGTGGTCAGGATCAGCACCGTGTTCTTGAAGTCCACGATCCGGCCCTGGCCATCGGTCAACCGGCCGTCCTCGAGCACCTGCAGCAGCGTGTTGAAGACATCCGGGTGGGCCTTCTCGACCTCGTCGAACAGCACCACGCTGAACGGCTTGCGCCGCACCTTCTCGGTCAGCTGGCCGCCCTCGTCGTAACCGACGTAACCGGGAGGCGCACCGACCAGCCGCGACACGGTGTACCGGTCATGGAACTCGGACATGTCCAGCTGGATCAGCGCGTCGGCGTCACCGAACAGGAACTCGGCCAGGGTCTTGGCCAGCTCGGTCTTACCAACCCCGGACGGGCCGGCAAAGATGAACGAACCACCGGGCCGCTTCGGGTCCTTCAGGCCGGCCCGGGTACGCCGGATGGCCTGCGAGACCGCCTTGATCGCCTGGTGCTGGCCGATCACCCGGCGGTGCAGCTCGTCTTCCATCCGCAGCAGCCGAGCGGTCTCTTCCTCGGTCAGCTTGAACACCGGGATACCGGTCCAGTTGGCCAGCACCTCAGCGATCTGCTCGTCGTCGACCTCGGCGACCACATCGAGGTCACCGGCCTTCCACTCGCGCTCGCGCTGGGCCTTCTCGTTGAGCAGGTTCTTCTCCTTGTCGCGCAAGGAGGCTGCCTTCTCGAAGTCCTGGGCGTCTATCGCCGATTCCTTGTCCCGGCGGACGTCGGCGATCCGGTCGTCGAACTCGCGCAGGTCCGGCGGCGCGGTCATTCGCCGGATCCGCATCCGCGAACCGGCCTCGTCGATCAGGTCGATCGCCTTGTCCGGCAGGAACCGGTCAGAGATGTAACGGTCGGCCAGGCCGGCCGCGGCCACCAGCGCCGCGTCGGTGATCGAAACCCGGTGGTGGGCCTCGTACCGGTCGCGCAGGCCCTTCAGGATCTCGATGGTGTGCGCCACCGACGGCTCGCCGACCTGCACCGGCTGGAACCGGCGCTCCAGGGCTGCATCCTTCTCCAGGTGCTTGCGGTACTCATCCAGCGTGGTAGCGCCAATGGTCTGCAACTCGCCCCGAGCCAGCATCGGCTTGAGGATGGAGGCCGCATCGATCGCGCCTTCGGCCGCGCCGGCACCGACCAGGGTGTGGATCTCGTCGATGAACATGATGATGTCGCC
>JBDSAN010000549.1:0-6612 GCA_039922115.1 Jatrophihabitantaceae bacterium | reverse complement strand
ACCCTCTCGAAGACATCCTCCGTGAGCTTCTGGCCGTCTGATCATGGCCGCGCCCGCTGACCTCCTACCCAAAATGCGGGGGTTCATCGAGGAGCGCGCGGCCGGGTTTCTCGCCAACCCGATCCGTGAATACCGCACGACATGCCTGGTGTGCCTGACCCCCACCGACGGATATCCGCAGTGCTACCCGTGCAAGGCCCACTTCGACGCGGCCGGGACGGGTCTGGCTGATCACGTCGGGGTTATGACCTACGCCGTCGAAGGTCAGCAATCCGGGAGCGTGATGCGCCAATACAAGGCACCCACTCCACCAGCCGGATACGAGCTTGTGGTGATGTCACTCGGATGGATCGGAGTTCAGGACCACCGTCAGTGCCTTGAACGGATCAGCGGATCAGCTGTCACTCACTGGTCAACAGTCCCATCTCTGCCTGCGAAGCAGACCCAACATCGCCTCCGCCGACTCCTTGCTCCGGCGATGCCAGGAACAGAAGCCCCGCTCATTGCCGCGCCCGCGGTAAGCGACCCCCGGGCACTAGGAGCCAGTCACTTCACCGCTGCACCGCTCCCACCGGACGCGCACGTTCTCCTCGTGGATGACACGTGGGCCCGGGGTGGCCACGCGCAATCAGCCGCTCTCGCGCTGCGTGCTGCCCGTGCTCGGACGATCAGCACTTTGATCATTGCTCGTTGGATAAATCCGAAATTCGGAGGCAGCACAGACTTCATCAAAGAACGTCTACAAGCCGACTTCGACCTGACCCCGTGTCCCTGGACCCAAGGCATCTGCCCCACCTAGCCAAGACATGTGCCCAAGACTCGGCCACGCAGCACCGGCCACGTTGCTCGGGCCCGGAGGTCAGGCTGGTGTCGGTGCTTTGTGGTTTGCTGCGCTGGTGACCGATCCGCTCGTCTCTCGTCCCATAGCGGACGGCTCAGTTCACATCGCGGTGGCGGCACTCATCCAGGACGGCAGATTCCTCTTGGTACATAGGCATCCCGAGCGGGTGAACTACCCGAACTGTTGGGACCTGCCCGGTGGCCACGTCGAGGGTGGTGAAACACCGGAAGATGCGGCCCGCCGGGAGTGTCGCGAGGAGCTGGGGATCGAGGTCCTCGGGCCGCGACCGGTCCGGATAACCGCATCGGATCCGAACCTGCGCAAGCACGCGTTCGTCGTCACCAGCTGGCGCGGCCAACCCATCAACGCCGCACCGCACGAGCATGACGACTTGGGGTGGTTCACCGCCGACGACCTCGGGACGCTCGACCTGGCCGACCCAGCGGGCCTGCGCGATCTCCTTACCACCGCACTCCGAGCGGGATGATCCGGCCAAGAGTCCACGGGTCAGCAGGTGATCCGTTGGGTGCGTACGAGACGGCGAAAGTGGACGCCGGCCTTCGATGATGTCGCTGGGTAGGTGCGGCGATTACCCGCCCGAAGTCGACTGAACGCTTCGCGTACCACGCCGCGAATCGCCTTTAGTTATAAGTAAGTTCTCCCTCCGACTTGTCGCTACATCGAGGCACTGAGACTGATCCCGAAAAGTAACCTGGACTGGCGAGAAGTGTCTTTGCTTCGCGCGCACGTCGAGCTACGTTCACGGTGCCAGAAAGAAAACCCTGCTAGATACAGGGGATCCGACGTTCGGCTTCATCGTCCGAAGCCGCGAAATCACCGATTGGAGATTGTGATGAGCACTGCCCAAAACCCGACCCCGATCACCGCAGGCCCGATGGCTGGTGATCAGGTCAAGCAAGCGCTGATCGCCCACCCCGGCTCGAGCACCATCGAACTGGCCGAAGCCACCGGCCTGGGCAAGTCCACCGTCGGCAAAGCGCTGGCTGCGCTGGAGGCCGCCGGACTGGCCCGCCGCGACATCCCTGCGGTCAACGCTGGTGGCCGACGGCCGGCCGCCCAATGGAACGCGATCACGACCGATCCGGATTCACACGGCAGCGAACCGCGCGGCAACCAACGAGGTTCGGGTGCCGATCCGGCAGCGGACAGCACCCGAAGTTCGACCAATCCCGCCGCCGGGGACCGGCTACGACCGGGCCAGCTCGGAACGCTGGTGCTGGAGTATCTCGTCGCTCACGCCCAGGAGCCGGTCGGCCCGACCACGGTCAGCAAGGCGCTGAACCGCTCGAGCGGGGCCGTGGCGAACGTGCTGGCCAGGCTGGCTGCCAGCGAGGACATCGTGCTGGTCACCGAGACACCGCGCCGATACCGCCTGACTAGCTGACGCTGCAGCCGCGGGCGCGGCACGAGCGGCACAACTTTCCTCTCATGCGATGCCGGGAGAGGCGGTTGTGCCGCTGGTGCTCGTTCACGATTCGGCCGGTCATACGACGCTCGGTGCGCGGCCCACGGCCTCAGATACCTGAACTGGTGAGTGGCCTGGTTGCGCCGTAGTACCCGGTTTCTACTTGGCCTAGTGGGGTGATCTCGACGAAGGCCTCGCTGTGGGGGGCTTGCACGACCTGCCCGTCGCCGAGGTAGACAGCGACGTGACCGATGCCGACGACGGTGCCGTCATCGGACCAGAAGATCAGGTCGCCGGGCAGCAGTTGGTCCAGCCCGGGGTGTTGCGAGCCGGCCTGGCTGTACTGGTCGGAGGCCGAGTGGTCGACGCTCAGCCAGGGGGCGAGCGCGTACATGACCAGGCCGGAGCAGTCGAAGCCGTAGACGCTGGCGTCGTTGCGGGAGGCGTAGTCGACGGCCTTGCCGAAGGTGGGGCCGGCGGCGTTCCCGCCGGCGAAGGCGTAGGGCCAGCCCAGCCAGGTCAGGGCGCGGTCCGCGATGGCTTGCCCGATCGCAGGCGTCCACGTCGAACTCGAGATTCGGCCTCCGGGTTGTGTGGTGGCGTTGCTGCCGGCCGGGGCGCTGTAGGACGCGGCCGCGGCCAGCACGGCGGAGACGTAGGAGTCGGAGTGGTTGTAGGCATAGATCGCGGCGTGCAGGTCCGCGCCATTCTTGGCGCCGTTGGCGCACAGCATCCGAGCGGCGGCGTAGATCGCGTCCGCCGGGTCATACGGCGACGGTGGGTTGGCGCCACCGTCAGGGACGGGCTGGTCGTATTCGGCGAAGGTAGCCGGCAGGAACTGCATCGGCCCTTGGGCTCCGGCGCTGTTGGCGCCGGAATGCACGCCGGGCAGGGCGGATCGGCCGTGGTCGGTCTCGACCTTGCCGATGCCGGCCAGGACCGTCCAGTCCAGCCTGGGACAGGTGGCAGCGGCCCGGTCGTAGAGGGCGAGGTAACCGGGCGGGATGTCCGTCACCGCTGTCGTGCTGGGGGTGCTGCCCCCACCGCCGAGACCGAGCAGAGAAGCGGCGACACCGCCGGTCGCGGCGGCGATCAGTACCAGGCCGAGAACCACCGCCACGGCAGCGGCCCCGACGGCGCGGGTCATGCCGCCCCCTCCGTGCCGCCGTCGGCGGTAAGGATGTGCGGATGGGGCGGCATCGCGGCCGGGGCCGGCCAGGTAAGGGCGGGACTACGCCCGGCGCGATCATGGCGGCCGCGCCCGGGGTGCGCGGTTCCGACAGGTGGGGTCGAGACGGGCTGGTTGACCGGGCGGATGGTGGGCCGGGCACGGGTAGGCCAGGCGCGGGTGAGCTGCGCCAGCCGGACACGGTCGGCGGACGGTTGCGGCGACCGGCCGATGGTGAATGGGTGAACTGGTAGCCAGCGGGTACCAGCGGGACTGACCGGCTCGCCTCCCAGCGCGCCGGGAAGGCTGCTGCTGGTGGTGGCGACCGGCACCCAGGCTGCACCGACGTGTCCCTCGGCTGCTGGCAGCGCGTGCAGTGCGGTAGTGAGTTCGGTGCGGGCGTGGGCTTCACGCTCGGCGGTGGGGAACCAGAACAGCACGGGGGTGATAAGGCCGGTCGCCTCGGCCAACCCGTAGTAGTCGGTGAGCTTGCGGGCTACCCGTGCCAGCGCCTCGGTGCCGAAGTCGTATTCGAGGAAGAACTCCACCTCGTCGCTCCCGAATGAGCCTGCTTCGCGCCAGCGGCCGTAGCCGTCAGGACGGACGTGCGTGCCGAAGTAGCGGGCACAGCGGGATTCGGACCACCAGGCCGTCACCCGCTGCGATGAGTCCCCACCGCTGTCGACCGTGAGCGGCCGGCAGTGGCGGGCGGTCGCGACCAGGGCGGTGTAGATGCCGGTGGCGGCGACGGTGTGGGCCAAGTGCAGGCTGTGCGTGATCTGCAGGGCTCGGTCGTGCCGGTAGCCCAGGTCGGCGGCGGTGACTCCCCAGGTGGCGGCGAGGATGTGCGCGCCGGCGAGGTCGAGGACGTAATGCATCGGAGCGGACCCGCGCTCAGCGAAGGGTTGGAACCGGTCGACGACCCGCCATTGGTAGAGCTTGGCCAGCCGCAGATTGGCTGTGCGAGGCACGCCGAAGCCGAGCTGGGTGATCTGGGTCGTGGTGAGTACCCGGTGTTCGAGCAGCAGGTGGGCCAGCCACCGGTCCCGTCGGGTGAGCCGGTGCGACAGCTGGGCCAGGTGCTCCGGTGACAGGGCAGCCCGGTCGCTGGGGCGGGATGGGCGGTGGGCGCGCAGCGCGCGCTGCGGCACCGGCCCGACCCCGGCCATGCTGGCCTGCGCGGTGCCGCGTGCGGGGCGCCCGCTCATAGGGTCGGCTCCCCCGTGCCCAGTACCGAGCCCGCACCCGGCGAAGCCGCAGGATCGGGCGAGGGGGTGCCGTGGAGCTGGTGTTCGAGCCGGGGGTCATCACTGGCGAACGCGCCGGCTCCCGGCGGGGACGCGCGGCGGGCGGCCGGACGGCCGCCAGTTCGGGCGCACGCGCGGCGTATCGCCTGAGCCGCGCCGGGAACCGGTAGTGGGAGCGGGGTGGTGGTGAAGGTGAACGGGGCGGTGGCCTGTCCGGCGACCACGAGACGGGCGGCGGCGTGGAAGGCGTCGAGGTGGGCCAGGTCGTGCTCGGACAACCGGGGTGCGGTGTGCCGGGCAAGCTGGCGGCCGTCGTCGGGTGAGGCGGTGAAGAAGATCTTGTTGCGGGCGTTGGCCGAGATGCCGTCATGCAGGTCCCGGCTGAGCTGGCCGAGGTGCTGGTGGGCCAGGGTCATGGACAGGCGGAAGCCCCGGGCTTCGGCGAGCATGTCTTCCAGCGGGTAGGGCAGGTTGAGGAAGTTCTGGCACTCGTCGATGTAGAGGCCGCAGTCTTGCCGCTGCTGTTGCGGGATGCCGGCACGAGCGGTGGCGGTCTGCCACACCGACGCCACCACGAGCGAGCCGACCAGGCGGGTGGTCTCCTCCCCGAGCGAGCCCTTGGGGATCCGGACGAGGCAGATGCCGCCGCTGTCGAGTACCGCACGCATGTCCAGGGTGGTCGGGCCGCCGGCGATCGCCGCTTTCACGAACGGCCGGAGCAGGAAGGCGCGGACCTTGTTCATCAGCGGGGCGATCGCCTGGGCGCGGGCCGCGTCGGACAGGCCGGCGTACCAATCCCAGAACCCGGTCAGCACCGGATCACTGACGTGAGAGACGACGGCGGCGCGGTAGCCGGGATCGGTGAGCAGGGTGGGCACGTCAGCCAGCGACGGCACATCGCCGCTGCGTGGAGGCAGGGCGCGCAGGGTCAGGCAGGCGGCGCGGAAGATGTCGTCGGTGCGCGGTCCCCAGAACGCGGAGTAGACCCGGGCGAAGATCGAGGTCAGGTTGTCGACCACGACCTGGGCTGTGCCGTCCAACTCCGCCGTTTCCGGCTCGTCAGACTCCGGGGTCTCCGAAGCCGCGACTCCGTCGTTCGGGTTGGGGCCGAGGTCGGGGTGGGCGTCGAGAGGGTTGAGGCAGGGCGGTCGGTGCCGGGAGTCGGCGTCCATCAGTACGACCCGGTCAGCGACGCGGCGAGGGAGCCGCTCGAGGATGTCGGTGATCAGGTCGCCTTTCGGGTCGATCACCACCGCGCCCCGTCCGGCGTCGGCGTCGGCCAGGACGAGCTGGGCGAGCAGGGTGGACTTGCCCGAGCCGGTGGCGCCGAGCAGGTGGGTGTGGTGGCGGGCGTCGGCGACCGCGAGCCCGACCGGGCGGTGACGGCCGGTGTCGGCGTGTCCGAGCGGTTTCACCGTCGCGGCAGTCGCGCGGCTCGGGCTGGGGATCCCGGGCGGGGGTGGCAGCGCGCGAGCTCCGGCCTGCTGCAGGCCGGGTGCGAACGGGTCGGTCGGGATGTGCGCGATGGCCGCGAGCTCGGGGATGGACAGCAGGTCGCCGCGGTCGAGCCGCCGCGAGTCGATCGCCGGGTCGGGGTGACGCAGCCGGCGGCGCAGGTAGTGATTGTGCTCGGCGAACACCGAGAACGCCGAGGCGATCGCGTGCGCCCGCCCGCGCAGCCGGTCATCCGCCGCCGCGATAGCGGCCCGGTCGGCGTCGGCCCTAACCGTGGTAGTGACGGTGTAGCGGACGCGGGTCTCGAACAGCGCGCCGCGCTGCTTGCCCGCCGCGGCGCGGTCCTGCGCCGAGTGCTCCAGCGAGGTGAAACGGTCCATCCCCGTGGCAGCACCCCGAGCCGCTGCCCTGCGGCTGGTACCGGTGTGCGGGGTGACGAGGTCGAGCAGCCGCCCGAGCGGGCGGGCGGAACGGC
>JBDSAN010000548.1:0-3225 GCA_039922115.1 Jatrophihabitantaceae bacterium | reverse complement strand
GTGCCTCCAGCGACTTGCCGGCAGCGGTGCCGACCTGAACCAGCTTGATCCGTCCCTCGATGGTGACCTGCTGCTTCCACTTCACCGTCCCGATCGGAGTCACCCCGGACGGTGGACTCAGCTCCGGCAGCCCCTCGGCCCGGTCCGGTTCGACGGCGGCCGCCACCGGGTCGAGCAGCGCCGGCTCGTTAGCCGCTCGTTGCTGCTGGTCGGCCAGCCGCTGCTCCAGTTCCGGCGGCAGCGTGGTGTCGAACGGGACGATGGTGGCCGCCACGTGCGGGATCCGCCCGATTGCCTCAGCGATCCGATCCGCCGTGCGGTCATGCAGGATGCGCTGGGAAATTCGGTGGAAAGTCCGTCGCGGCAGCAGCAGGGTGACCTCGGCCCGGTCCTGCACCACGGTGCTCAGTGCCACCTTCGCGGTGGCGCGCACCAGGCGACGGTCCGAGCATTCCACCATCTCCAGCGGCACCCGGTCGCCGAGACCGCGGTTGATCCACTCTCGCTGCAAGGCCTTCGCCTCGTCCGAATCGAGCACAACATGTACCGCGCGGATGTCGGTGGGCCGCAGGCTGCCGGCATACCGGATCGCTCGGATGACTGCCAGGTCGAGCCGATCCACCAGCACCAGCACCACGTGCCGGGGGTAGTGCTGAACCACCGTGGTGCCGGCCTTGCCTGCGCCGGTGACCAGGTTCAGCGCGCGTGCCTCGTCCCGGTAGCGGGTGTTGAGTCGCATCAGTACCAGCCAGCCGATCGGGAACAGCAGGACCACCAGCCAGGCGCGCTCGGTGAACTTGACCACCGCGAAAATCAGCACGATCAGCATCGAGACGAACCCGCCGCTGAAGTTGATCGCCAGCTTGCGACGCCAGCCGCTCTCGCGCCGAGTGTGGTGATACTTCGCCATCCCGAAGCCGGCCATCGTGAATCCGGTAAACACCCCTATCGCATAGAACGGAACTAGCTTGTCGACGTGCGCGCCGACCCCGAACAGCAGTGCCAGCGCGGCGATGGTCAGCACCACGATGCCGTTGCTGAAAGCCAGCCGATGCCCGCGTCGCATCAGTTGCCGCGGCAGGAAGGAGTCCTCAGCGATGAAGCTGGCCAAGAACGGGAAGCCGGTGAATGGGGTGTTCGCGCCGGTGATCAGGATCAGCGCGGTCGCGATTTGCACGATGACATAACCGATGTGGCCGTACCAGGCGGTGCCGAAAGCCGCTTTGGCGACCTGGCTGATCACCGTTGGGCTACCGGAGGAGTACGGCGTGGCGTGGGTTTCGAAGGCCAGGTAGGAGATGCCCAGCACCAGGCTGCCCAGCAGCACGCTCATGATGGACAGGGTTCGGCGGGCGTTACGTCCGGCCGGGCCTTTCAGCGCGCTTACCCCGTTCGAGATCGCCTCCAGTCCGGTCAGCGACGAGCCGCCGTTGGCGAATGCCTTGAGCAGGTAGAAGATTGCCAGCCCGGACAGGATCGAGTGATGTTCGTTGACGACCTGGATCATCTTCGGATCGTGGCCATAGCGCGGCAGGTCGCCGAAGATCTCCCGAATCACCCCGACCACGACCACCGCGCCGGCTGAGAACACGAAGAAATAGGTGGGAAACGCGAAGGTCTTGCCCGCCTCTCGCACGCCACGCAGGTTGCCGTAGGCCAGCACCAGCACCACGGCAACGGTCAGGATGAGCGGGGTTCGGCCATGTTCGAGGGCCGGAATCAGCGAGGTGATGGCCGCGGTACCAGCCGCGGCTTGGACGGCTACCGTGACGACATAGTCGATCAGCAGCGCCACCGACGCGATCTGGGCAACCTTAGGTCCGAAGTTCTCCCTGGCCACCACGTACGATCCGCCGGCCCGGGTGTAGACCATGACGACTTCCCGGTAGGACAGTGTCATCAGGACCAGCACCGCCAGCACCACGCCGGTCATCGGCAGCAGGATGTGAAAACCCGTCAGGCCGAAGACACCCAGCAGCACGATCAGCATCTCTTCGCTGCCGTAGGCCGAGGATGAGATGCAGTCGCTGGACAGCACGCCGAGCGCTGTCTTCTTGGACAGCTTCTCCTCATGCAGTTGCGCGGTGACCATCGGCGGGCCGAGCAAGCTGCGCTTGATCCGGTAGCCGAGCCGCTCGGGAAGGTCGAGGCCGACCTCGACGGGCCTGTTGTCGATGGCCGGTTCGGGACGGGTCTGGCTGAGCACGGACATCGGGAGTGCCACCTCTTCTGCGACCGGCTCGGATCGAGCCGCCATCGTCCACGCTAGGAGCCGAATTAGCCGTCCAGGTCGGTCTATCGAGGCGCTTGCACAAGTCTCACGCCAATCCTCATGGCCTGCTCATGCCGGCCGACGCCGGATCTTGGGACCGGTCCAGGTGCGGGCCTTGCGCGCCTGCTGGACATTCGGACCCGCTGGCAGCAGGGTTGCGCCATGACCACCGTCGATCTTCGAGCCGAGTCAGCGGGATCCGGTGGCTCGGCCGCACTCACCGGCTACCTGGCCCAGCCGACCAGTCCTGGCCCGTGGCCCGGCGTGGTGATCATCCACGAGATGTTCGGCCTGGATGAGGCGATGCTGCGGCATGCCGAACGGATCGCCGCGATGGGATTCCTGGCGCTCGCGCCGGACCTCTACAGCGACGGCGGCGCTCGCCGGTGCCTGGTGTCGACGATGCGGCAGGTGGCCGCCGGTGAGGGCCGGGCCTACGCCGATATCGAGGCAGCCCGGCAGTGGCTGCTGCAGCGGCCGGACTGCACCGGTCGGGTCGGCGTCATCGGCTTCTGCATGGGTGGCGGCTTCGCGCTGGTGACGGCCAGCCGTGGCTTCGACGCGGCTGCTCCGAACTACGGCTCGCTGCCGGCGGATCTGGACATGGCGATGGCCGGTGCCTGCCCGGTAGTCGCCAGTTATGGCGGCAAGGACGGCGGTTTGAAGGGCGCGGCCGACAAGCTGGACGCTGCGCTCACCACGGCCGGGGTGCTGCACGATGTCAAGGAATACCCGGACGCCGGCCACTCCTTCCTCAACGATGCCCCGAACGGGCCACGGCTACTGCGGCCGCTGCTGCGCGTCATGAATGTCGGACCCGAGCCGGCCTCCGCTGTCGATGCCTGGGCCCGGATCGAGGCCTTCTTCACCGATCAGCTTCGCGAGGTTGGCTGAGAAGGTTGGCTGAGAAGGTTGGCTGAACATGGCTTCGGCCGGCGGGGCGAACCCCGCCG
>JBDSAN010000547.1:0-5480 GCA_039922115.1 Jatrophihabitantaceae bacterium | reverse complement strand
CACCGCCGAACCGGCAGCCCACAGTGCGAGTGCACCGAATAGCACCAGCAGCGCGCTGCGGCGCTGCGGCCAGCGAGCGGCCGCGACGGCGATGCGCAGCAGGATCAGGATGAAGAAGGTGCCGAGGGTGATCACGTGTGCCAACTGGACGGTGTGGTTATTACCATTGCCGAAAGCCAGATTCAGCACCAGGCCTACCGCGATCAACAGCCAGGTCAGCGCGCCCAGACGTCGGGCCACGTATCGAGTCAGCGCTCTAGAGCGCGGCACCTGACTCGACATTCGCGACTCCCCGACTCCATTCCTGTGGCCACGCTCCTGTATTGCCCATCGGCACATGTACGGCCCAAGTAAGCTGCATCGGTTGCCGAATCGGCCACGCCGGGCGTTCGCCCAGCGCTAGGCGATGTCGGCTCGCCGCGATCGATCCGCGCTAAGGTCGGCCAACCGTTCCCGCAACCATGCGGTGGCCTGGCTCGCCGGCATCGGTGAGCAGATGTGCCAGCCCTGAGCGCCGTCGCAGCCGAGTTCTCGCAACGCTTGCCATTCCGCCTCGGTTTCGACTCCCTCAGCGATCGCGGGCATGCCCAATGCGTGTGCCAGGTCGACGATCGAGCGGACGATGCCAACCGCGGCGAGGCCTTCGGACAGCCGGGAAACGAATGCCCGGTCGATCTTGAGCTCGCTGACCGGTAGCGACTGCAGGCGCAGCAGCGATGAGTAGCCAGTACCGAAGTCGTCCAGGCTGAGCGTCACCCCGACCGCGTCCAGGTCCAGCAGGATCGCGTTCAGGTCATCGGTCTGCTGGGCCACCACCCGCTCGGTGATCTCCAGCTGCAACATGCCGGCCGGCAGCCGGTACTGGTTGAGGCCGTTCAGCACCAGGTGCACCAGCCGACCGCCGAGCAGGTCGGTCAGCGACACGTTGACCGCTACCGGCACCAGCAGGCCTTCAGCTCGCCACTCGCTCAGCTGTGCCAGCGCGAGGGTGACCACCCGATCGGTGAGCAGGTGCATGATGCCTGAGCGCTCGGCGAGCGGGATGAACTCATCCGGCGGGATGAAGCCGCGCTGCGGATGTTGCCATCGGATCAGCGCCTCGACCCCCATCAGGGACGAATCCCGCAACGAGACTTTCGGCTGATAATGCAAGGTGAGCGCATCGTCGTCCAGCGCCTGTCGCAGTTCGCCGAGCAAGGTCAACCGGTCAGCGGAGTTGCGGTCGCTGTGCGCGGAGTAGGTGGCCACGCCGCAGCGCGATTCCTTGGCGACGTACATCGCGACATCGGCCAGCCGCAGCAGATCCTCGGCCAGCAACGCGTGGTCCGGGTGCATAGCCAGCCCGATCGAGGCCTCGAT
This sequence comes from Jatrophihabitantaceae bacterium, assembly GCA_039922115.1. Classification (GTDB taxonomy): domain Bacteria; phylum Actinomycetota; class Actinomycetes; order Mycobacteriales; family Jatrophihabitantaceae; genus Jatrophihabitans_A. Next base: position 4,121 of record JBDSAN010000547.1, on the reverse strand, counting down.
CTCCAGCCACATGCCTTCCAGCGCGATCGGGTTGACCAGTGACGCCCGAATCCGTTCGGCCACGCCTAAGACCTCAGCCTCGGTGGCGTCCGGGACGATCACCGCGAACTCATCGCCGCCGAGCCTGGCCAGATGATCGGTCGGTCGAACCGAGTTGCTGAGTCGCTCGGAGAAGTGGATCAGTAGCTGGTCACCGACATGGTGGCCAAGGGTGTCATTGACCTCCTTGAAGTGGTCGAGATCGATCAGCAGCAGGCCGAACGGGCGGCCGTCGCGCCGTGACCGGGCAAGCTCAGCGTTCAACGAAGCCTGCAGCCGAGTCCGGTTGGGCAACCCCGTCAACGGGTCGTGGCCGGCCTGATGCTCCTGCTCGACCGACATCTGAGCCATCTTGTAGACCAGCACCAGCGGGATCAGCAACAGCGGCAGCAACTCCCAGGCAGTCTCAGCAACCGCGACGATCACCGGCGACAGCGCCAGCACCGAGAAGGTGGTAGCCGCGTAATGCGGAAAGTCATCGAGCAGGAACGCCCAGAACGACGTGGTCCAGGCCAGCGCCCCGGACACCAGCACCAGGTTGGTGACGAAGTAGACCACGCAAGCGCCGATCATCCACGGCAGGTCGGCTCCAGCGAGCGTGCTCAGCGGATGCTCCAGGGACGGCGTTCGATGACTGACGGCCATCACCAGCCACCCCGCGCCGATAGACAGGTTGTACTGCCCGACGTTGAACACGGTCTTCCAAGCGGTCTTGCGCATCCGCAGGTCGGCGGCCAGCGAGGCGATGCTGACCACTACCAGCGCTGGCCATAGGCCCCACAGGAACAGGATCGCGCAGGCGAAGGCGGTTGACATGACCACGCCTTGCGGATCGTGCCCGGAGCCTTGCACCAGCGGCCTGAGTTCCAGCACGACGAGCAGCACAGCGGTCATCGCCAGCGGTGCGCCGGCCTTCACCAGGGTGGTGGTCGCGACTGCCTGGCAGGCGAAGGCGAGCAGCCCCCAGCCGAGGATGACCGACGGGTACCAGAACGTGGTGAACAGCGACAGCGCTCTGAATGGCGGATGACCGCCCCCCGGCGTGCTCGGCTCGCTCGACACATTGGTTGTATCGACCAATGTGGCAGGAAAGTGAGCTGTTGGTCGGTGCTCGCGCGTCCCGACAGCGGATGCTCTTGCACGTCCGAGCGAAATCCCCGACCGAATGTGAGGACGGCTTGCTGGCGCGGCAGCGCGCCTAGCCCTCAACCGCTAGCTAAGCGGTCACAGCCAGCCTCGGTGCCCGACTGGTCCCGTTACCAGCCGGGCACCGAGATCCTCAGCTGGCCCGGCTGAGCTCACCGGCCAGCGCGGCAGCGAACTCGTCAGCGCCATCGGCGGCACCGTCCAACTCGCCGACCAGTTCGTAGCCCTGATCGACCAGGCGGATCGGCATGCCGTCGGCATCGAGTTCGACCGAACCGGACATGCCACGCCGCCGCTTGGTGAACATCGAGGTGCCACGCGCGAGGTCGTGCCCGATCGACTCCGGCTCGACCTCGTAGGCCACGTGGTTGCTCTCGGCCTTGATGTACTGGCGAGAGAAGATCCGGCCATTGACCACCACCGGGTCCCCCTTCTTCAGCGAGGCAGCCACGTTCTCGGCGAACTCGCGCCAGAAGGTCACGTTCACGAAGAACTTGTGGCCGTCCACCCACTGGCCGGATTCGCGGTCGCGGCGACGCTGGGTACTCGCCACCCGGAACGACACTCGGGACAGTCCCGAGGTGGTCGGTCGGTTGACGACCTCGTCAACAACGTTGCCGACGATGGTGATGTTGGTTCCGTACATGTCCTGCTCCTTTGACTGTTCCGGTTGCCCGGGGCCCCGTTCGGGTTGAGTCCACTAGACCTCGACGGGCAGGCCGGTAACGGCTCGCGGCACAGAATGTGGACAACTGACCGGCCTGGGGACGGCGGTTGCCGAACTGTCGGCGGGGTGTGCTGGGCGCGCAAGCCCGAGGGGTGTCCTGCGCCGACAGGTGCGCCGCGATCAGGCCGTGGCTGAGCTTCGGCCTGCCCACCGCGCCGGCGATCGGTCCTCGCTAGCATTGCCACAGGCCCTCGTAGCTCAGCGGATAGAGCACCCGCCTTCTAAGCGGATGGTCGCAGGTTCGATCCCTGCCGGGGGCGCTCGGCAGCAAGCGGACTGCTGGTTCACATCGTTACCGTGGACCATGGGGTCATGATCGAGGTGGCTCCCGAACAGTTCGAGGACATGGTCGGCACGGCGCTGGACGGCCTGCCACCCGACCTCGGTGCGATGATGCGCAACGTTGCGGTCACGATCGAGCACGGTCCTGGCGATCCGAACCTGCTCGGGCTCTATCAAGGTGTGCCGCTGACCCGTCGCACCTCGAACTATTCCGGCGTCCTACCCGACCGGATCACCATCTACCGGCGGGCAATCTGCATCCATTGCCGAACCGAAGCCGAGGTCATCGAGCAGGTGCGACGCACGGTGGTGCATGAGGTCGGCCATCATTTCGGCATCAGCGACGGCCGGCTGCACGAGCTGGGTTGGTGACGGCCGATCAGCGCCATCGTGATGGCGCCGACAGCCACCGAGAGGAGGTGCCCGGTGGTTGTCATCCCCGGCTCGAGTCCGAATTGGACCAGCACGATCAGGCTGAGGCCGCACAGCGCCACCCGCTTGGCGCGACCGGCGAGCGTCAGGACGCTGGCGGCCAGCACCGCGTACATCACGTAGGAGACGCCGACGTCCGAGCGTTCAGACGACGAGTCCGCCAACAGCCGCCAGTGCGCGCCGAGGTCGGCACCGTACTCGGTCAGCAGGCTGGCTATGACCTGTCCAGCCAAGGCGATAGCAGCCGTCCGCCACGGCCCGCTGGCTCGTTCCAGCACGGCGAAGCTGACCGCGACGATGGCCAGTTCCGGCAGCAGGTTGCCGGGCACCACGAAGGTCGATGCCAGCAGCACGGCGACCGGGTGCTGGCCGAGGTTGGACACGTTGGTCGAAGCCCAGGCCACCACCGCATCGGCCTCACCTGGATGGGTGTTGAGTAGCAGCGCGACCAGCACCAGCATCAGCACCATCGAGCTTGCCAGCGGAGTCGCCCTCGGTGAGGGCAGCACCCGGGCCGCAGTCCGGGCCAGCGCCGGCCCGTCCCAGCCCGAGCGGTCGCCGGGCTCGCCTGCAGGCCCGGCCCACCGCTGCTTCATCGTCACCATCGAAGCGAAGCCCGGCCAGCTCGCGACTTGCTGGCGATCCGCTGTGCTAGACCTGTGAAGGAATCGCGGCTGAAGGGACCTCGACGCGACAAGGTCAGGCTGCCGATCAGGCCGTGAGCCGGCTGATGATCGGGTCGAGTTCGCTGGCCAACGCCACGTCGTAGCCGGTCACACCACCGGCTGAGTGCGTTGACAGGGTGAGTTCGACGCAACGCCAGGACAGCCGCAGATCTGGATGGTGATCCAGCCGCTCGGCTACCGGAGCCAACTCGTCGATGAAGGCCACCGCGATCAGGAAGGTTGGAAATTCAACCGTGCGGGACAGGGCATTCTCGGCTAGGTGCCAATCGGGATGCAGCGTCGCGGCCGCTTCGGACAGCTGCTCGGCAGTCAGCCTGGTGCGGTCCATGACATCCTCCCCAGCCGGCCCGGGGCCGATGGTTGACAGCAAAGCCCAGCCGACTGCTCTAGGCTCAGCGATTGTGACAGAACGCGAAACTAAAGATGACAAGCTGGTCTGGATCGATTGCGAGATGACCGGGCTCGAACTCGGCCGGGACGCACTGATCGAGATTGCGGTGCTGGTCACCGACGGTGAGCTGAACGTGCTGGACGAGGGTCTGGACGTCGTGATCGGTTGCGCTGACGACGTGCTGGACACCATGGTCCCCTTCGTGCAGCAGATGCATGAGACCTCCGGCCTGACCGATCTGGTGCGCAAGTCGACGGTCACCCTGGGCGAGGCCGAGCGGCAGGTGTTGGACTACATCAAGCGGTTCGTACCCGAGCCGCGCAGCGCTCCCCTGTGCGGGAATTCGATTGCGACCGATCGCAGCTTCATCCTTCGCGACATGCCGGAACTGGATGCCTACCTGCATTACCGGATGATC
>JBDSAN010000546.1:0-12400 GCA_039922115.1 Jatrophihabitantaceae bacterium | reverse complement strand
GGCCAGCTTGCCGTCCCGCCAGGCCTGCCGGACCTGGTCGGCGGTGGTGGCCAGCGCCATCCGATCCGGGTAGCGGGCAACCATCCGGTGCACCACGTCGATCTGCTCGAAGGTCGCGGTCACCGCTCGCTGGCCGGCCCAGGACGACGGGACGTAGACCGACCAGAACTGCGCCCCGACACCGCCCTCGGCCAGCCGGACCAGGTCGGTATGGGTCCGGCTCTGGCGCTGTCCGATGTCATAGGCGGCCAGGTCGTAGTTCACCAGCTCGCGCAGCTCGAAGGGCAGGTCGTTGTGCCCATCCACGATCGGGTGCTCGGTGAGCAACCGGCGAGCGCGGTCGGCGCTGTCCAGTGCGCTCACAGTTCGAAGCTCTCCCCCGGCGTGAGCGGGTGGTACTGGCAGCCGTACTCGGCGCCTACCCGCGCGACATGCCCGCCGTAGCCGCCCCGGCCGATCTCGCTGAGCAGCGCGTCATGAATGCCGACCGCGTGCGGTGCCCGCACCGACACCGCGAAGTCGACGGTCTCAGCCAGCTTCGCCCACGGCGCGTTGATCGGCACCAGGGCCAGCTCTGGCCGGGCCGTCGGAACTACGTAGGAGTCACCGGGGTGATAGATCACGTCGGCGATCAGGTAGGCCACATTGGCCACCACCGGCACCGAGGAGTGGATCAGCGCGTGCTGGCCACCGAACGTCCGCACCTGCAGGCCGCCGGCATCGAAGGTCTCGCCCGGGCCGACCGGGGTGTAGCGACCCTCGAGCGCGGCGCTACTGGCGAACTGGGTGGTGACCGCGGTCGGTGCCCAGATATGCAGGTTCTGATTCGCGGTGGCAGCGGCTGCCAGCGCGTCATGATCGACGTGGTCGCCGTGCTCATGGGTGATCAGCACCGCGTCGAGATCCTCCAGTGCAATGGCCACCTCGCTGAACGAGCCGGGGTCGATGGCCAGCCGCCGGTCGCCGTCGGTGATCCGGACGCAGGCGTGGCCGTACTTGGTGAGCAGCATGACTCCACCTCATCACATCCGACCGGTTGTCCGCGAGGTCGGGTTCGTGCCACCCAGCACCGGCCGGATCACCGCTGACCGCCTACGGTCATCACATGCCAGCAATCATGTGGTTTCGCCGCGACCTGCGCCTGCAGGACAACCCAGCACTGGTCGATGCCGTGCAGGCCGACCGGTCGGTGCTCGGGCTGTTCGTGCTCGACCCGGCCCTGCTCGGGCCGTCCGGGGCGCCCAGGCTTGCGGTGCTGAGCCGCACCCTGCGCGCGCTGGACGAGCAACTGGGCGGCCGGTTGGTGATCCGGCACGGGCGGCCGGCCGAGGTGCTGCCGGCGGTCTGCGCCGAGGTCGGTGCCGAGCAGGTGTTCTGCGCCGCCGACTTCGCACCGTACGGACGCCAGCGCGACGACGCGGTCGCCGAGGCGCTGGCAGGTACGGCAGAACTGCACCGGATCGGCTCGCCCTACGCGGTGCCGCCCGGCCGGATCCGCAACGGGACCGGCGGCAACTACCAGGTCTACTCGGCCTTCTACCGGGCGTGGCTCGATCGGGGCTGGCCGGAACCGATCGGCTCGGTCCGGCCGGACTGGCTGGCCGCCGACAGCGAAGCCATCCCGGCCGAGCCAGCGCTACCGGCCGACCTGCAGCTGCCAGCGGTCGGCGAGCCAGCCGCGCGCAAGGCCTGGCGCGACTTCCTGGCTGGCCCGGTCGACGGCTATGCCGACCAGCGCGACCGTCCGGACCTGGACCGGACCTCGCGGATGTCGGTGCACCTGAAGTGGGGCACCATCCACCCGCGCACCATGCTCGCCGAGCTGAAACCGAGCCACGAGACCTACCGCAAGGAGCTAGCCTGGCGGGAGTTCTACGCCGACGTGCTGTATCACCGGCCGGACTCCGCGCGCGAGTATTACCACCCGGCGTTGAAGAATCTCAGCTATGTCACCGGTGAGACCGCCGAGCAACGGCTCAGGGCCTGGCAGGACGGACGGACCGGCTACCCGATCGTGGATGCCGGCATGCGACAGCTGCGGGCCGAGGGCTGGATGCACAATCGGGTCCGGATGATCGTGGCCTCGTTCCTGGTCAAGGACCTGCACCTGGAATGGACCGACGGCGCACGGCATTTCATGCGGCACCTGATCGACGGCGACCTGGCCAGCAACAACCACGGCTGGCAGTGGGTGGCCGGCAGCGGCACCGATGCCGCGCCGTACTACCGGATCTTCAACCCGATCCTGCAGGGCAAGAAATTCGACCCGGACGGCCACTACGTCCGGCGCTACGTCGAGGAGCTTTCACACTTACCGGCAAAGCACATTCACCAACCGTGGGACGACCCGAACGGCGCGCCGGCCGGCTACCCGGAACCGATCGTGGACCACTTTGCCGAGCGGGACGCCAGCCTTGCCGACTACCAGCGGCTGCGCAGCTAGCCGGTCACCGCGATCCCCCAGCTGCCGGTCCAGGACTGGCCCGGTGCCAGCACGCTGAGTGCCTGGCCGGAGTTGAAGGCGTTGGCCGGACAGCTCATCGGCTCGATCGCCACCGCGTTGCGGCCGGGCGTGATGTGCGGCGGCGTGTAGACCTGCAGGTGGCTGAACGCGCCGTCCCAATGCACCTCGACGGTGCGCCGCTCGGTGCGTAGCCGGGCCGCGCTGCCGGTCAGGTCGGCGAAGCCGTGGTCGAGGCGGTCACTGCCGATCTGACGTTGTTGCCGAAAATCAAAGGACGTTCCGGCCACCGAACGCCGCTCGATCGGAATCTGCCGGTCATCGGTGAGCAGCACCGTGCCGGCCGGGATGAGCAGCTCAGCGGTGTCGAGTTCGTGCTCGGCCAGGTCTAGGTACGGGTGAAAGCCGGCGCCGAACGGTAGCGGGCCAGCACCGGTGTTGGTGGCCTGCAACTCGGCGGTCAGGCCGGCGAGCGGGTCGAGAAAGTAGCGCAATGCCAGCCGAAGCTCGAACGGGTAACCCGGCTGCGGCACTAGGTCGTGGCCGAGCGTGACGCTGTCCGGCTGCTGGTCCAGGCAATGCCAGCGAGCCCATTTCACCAATCCGTGACTGGCATTTGACGTCGCCGGCTCGGTCAGCGCCAGCTGCTGCTCGGTGCCCTCGAAGGTGTAGCGGCCGTCCCGAATCCGGTTCGGCCAGGGCGCCAACACCGCCCCGGTCGACTTAGCTGGCAGCGCGTCCGGCGCGGCTTCGACGGTGACCGGTACCCCGGCCAGCCACAAGCCCGCCAAGCCCGCGCCGACCTCGGCCAGCACCGCACGGTAGTCGCCGGCCGCGATCTCATATCGCTGCCCGGAAAAGCTCATCCGCACAGCCTAGCCTGGGCTGCTCAATAAGCCCTTGCCCAACCTTATAGACATGTTAGTCGGAATAGCGGAAACTAATGCTGCTCATCCCCTCTCGCCCTATTAGGAACGCCGATGCGAACCATCCTGACCGCGCTGGCAGTTGCCGGCACCCTGGCCACCAGCGCGCTCGCCGCTGCCGCACCCGCGGCTGCCCTCGGCGGCGAGAGTTTCGGCTGCTACGTATCGCCCTCGCACAGGCCGCCGGCACCGAACTACTTCTGCGCCAACAACAACATGCCGTACAGCTCGTACTCGGCGACCTATGTGTTGAGCGGGCTGAGCGGCAGCTACGGCTACGCCTGGGCGATACCGGCTGGGCTCACCAGCAAGATCAGCATGGGTTGCACCAGCACTGACAGCTACTGCACTCTCGGCAATCTGACGCCGATTGTCGGCGAGTTCTACGTGTCGGTCACCATCAGCCAGGGCGGCCAATCGAGCACGCTGACAGCGGACACCTACATCGCGCCGTGGTGCGGCAACGACTGGTGCGGCTGACCCGTCCTAGCCGGTTAGTCCTCGACCACGTCGACCAGCTGCACCGGCCTGGTCGAGCTGTCATAGCGCCAGAACGGGCGCACCAGCAGCGCCGCGACCAGCACCACCACCGAGCACACCAGCCCACCGCCAACCCAGGACGCAGTTGCCCCGGTCAACCTCGCGGTGCCGCCGGCTCGCACATCGCCCAGCCGTGGCCCGCCCGCGACCACCACGATGAACACCCCCTGCATCCGGCCGCGCATCTGATCCGGCGCGTAGGTCTGCAGGATGGTCTGGCGATATACCGAGCTGATCAGGTCGGCCGAGCCGGCCAGCGCGAGCAGCAGCACCGCCAGCCACAGCTGATGGGCCAGGCCGGAACCGGCAATGCACAGCCCCCACAGCACGATGGCCAGGGTCAGCGTCACGCCCTGCCTGCGGACCCGGCCAATCCAGCCGCCGGAGATACCGGCCAGCAGCGAGCCGATCGCGATTGCCGCGTACAACGGGCCGACCTGGCCACCGAACCGCTCGGCTGCCACCTGCGGAAACAGCGCGCGCGGCATCGCGAACACCATCGCCACGATGTCGACCAGGAACGACATCAGCAGCACCGGCCGGCTGCCGATGAAGGCGAAACCTTGCAATACCGAGCGAAGCCCGGCCGGTGGGCTGCCGCCGTCCGGGGGCAGCTTGGGCAATCGCAGCGCCGAGTACAGCGCCAGGGTGAACAACGCGGCGTCCACCCCGTAGGCATAGCTGAACCCGTTGCGCCGGGTGACCAGCAGGCCGGCCAGCAGCGGTCCGAGCACCGAGCCGAGATTTCCCACTGTGAATGACAGGGTATTGGCCGCCGGCACCAGCTCGGACGGCACGATTCGCGGGATGATCGCGCCGCGTACCGATGAGGCCACCGCGAAGAACCCGGACTGGACCGCGACCAGCAGCAGGATCAGCGCGACGTTGTTGAGCTTGACGATCGCCTGTGCCAGCAACAGCAAGGTCACCAGCCAGCTGCCGATCGAGCTGATCAGGTACAGGGTGCGGCGATCGACCACGTCGGCGACCGCGCCACCGTAGAGCCCGAACAGCACCAGTGGCAGCAACCCGACCAGGCCGACCAAGCCCACCTGCAGCGACGAGTGCGACAGCGAATACACCTGTACCGGAACGGCAATCGCGGTCAGCATCGAGCCGATGAAGGACGTCCCCTGGCCGAGCACCTGGCGCCGGAACGGCGCGATGCGCAGCGGCTCGGTGTCGATCGCGTGGTGCTTGAGCCAGCCGCCGAAGCTCAGCCGAGCGACGACCGGCTCGGCTTCGGAGCCTTCGGTCACGGAGCCAGCCGCTCGACCGTCCAGCGGCCTTCGACCAGCCGGTAGCGCAACCGGTCGTGCAACCGGAACTGCCGGCCCTGCCAGAACTCGATCTCGCGCACCGTGATCAGGTAACCGCCCCAGTCCGGCGGCGCCTGGATCGGCTCGTCGCCGAACTGCTCGGTCACCTCGGCCAGCAGCTCGTCGAGCCGCTCGCGTCCACTGATCGGCTCGGACTGCGGCGAGGCCCAAGTGGCCAGTTGCGACCCGCGCGGCCGGCCGGCGAAATACGCCTCGGTTTGGGCCCGACTGACCTTGCTGACCGAGCCGCGAAAGCGCACCTGGCGCTCGGCTGCCAGCCAGGAGAACACCGCCGCGGCGTCCGGATTGACGGCCAGTTGCCGTCCCTTGGCCGATCCATAACCGGTGTAGAAGATCACCCCAGCCGGATCGAAGCCACGGGCCAGCACCGTCCGCACGTCCGGCCGGCCCTCGGCATCAACGGTGGCAACCTGCATCGCGTTCGGTTCGATGATCCGGTCGTCGGCCGCCGCCTGGTCATACCAGCTGCGCAGCTGATCCAGCCAGGACTCAGCCAGGCCGCCCTCGGTCAGCTCACCGGAATCGTACGAGCTCCGCCGGCTCAGCGGATCAGCGTGCAGCCTGTGAACCTCGGGTGAATGATTGGCGTCGGAATCAGGTGGGTTCACCGCACAATTGTTTCACGTCACCAACGTGACGTACCTCCGATGGCCGGTTGCCAGCTTGATAGGTAAGAATGATTGGTTGGGAGCGCGGCCACCTTGTCACGCGCCACAGCTGCACCGCCAGCCGCGGGTCGAACACAACTCGACCACCGGCCGCCCGCGAACACGATCGGAGATAGTGCATGTCCGACGATTACAGCCCTGGCCTCGAGGGTGTCATCGCGTTTGAGACCGAGATCGCCGAGCCGGACAAGGACGGCGGCGCGCTGCGCTACCGCGGTGTCGACATCGAAGAACTAGCCGGCCACGTCACCTTCGGCAACGTCTGGGCGCTGCTGGTTGACGGCAAGTTCGGGCCGGGCCTACCGCCGGCCGAGCCGTTCCCGATCCCGGTGCACACCGGTGACGTCCGGGTGGACGTGCAGGCCGCGCTGGCGATGCTGTCGCCGATCTGGGGCTACCGTCCGTTGCTGGACATCAGCGACGACGAGGCCCGCGAGCAGGCCGCCCGGGCCTCGGTGATGGCGCTGTCCTACGTCGCCCAGTCCGCGCGCGGGGTTGGCTCGCCGGCCGTGCCGCAGTCGCGGATCGACCAGTCCCGCACGATCGTCGAGCGGTTCATGACCCGCTGGCGGGGCGAGCCGGACCCGCGGCACGTGGACGCCGTCGATGCCTACTTCGTTTCGGCCGCCGAGCACGGCATGAACGCCTCCACCTTCACCGCGCGGGTGATCGCCTCAACCGGTGCGGACGTGGCCGCCGCCATCTCAGGCGCTATCGGCGCGATGTCCGGGCCGCTGCACGGCGGCGCGCCGGCCCGGGTGCTGCCGATGATCGAAGAGGTCGAGCGCACCGGCGATGCCCGCAAGGTGGTTCGCGACATCCTGGACCGCAAGGAGCGGATGATGGGCTTCGGGCACCGGGTGTACCGGGCCGAGGATCCGCGGGCCCGGGTGCTGCGCCGGACCTGCCGGGAGCTGAACGCCCCCCGCTACGAGGCCGCCGACGCGCTGGAGCAGGCCGCGCTGTCCGAGCTGCGCGAGCGCCGGCCGGATCACCCGATCGAGACCAACGTCGAGTTCTGGGCCGCCGTCACGCTGGACTTCGCTGAGGTCCCGCCGCACATGATGCCGGCCTTGTTCAGCTGTGCCCGGACCGCCGGTTGGTGCGCGCACATCATGGAGCAGAAGAAGACCGGCCGGCTGGTCCGGCCGTCCGCCCGCTACCTGGGCCCTGCACCGCGCAGCCCGAAGGACGTCGAGGGCTGGGACAACATCGCGCACAGCTAGTTACGACCCACCGCATTCTGCCGCCGGAACCCGCGTAAATCTTGCCGATCTTCGCGGATTCAGGCGGCAGAATTGCGTCCGCGCAAGCGGCTCATCCGCGACATTGGTCTTCGCGCAAGCGGCTCATCCGAAATTGCGGCCCTCGCCGCGATAGGACGGCACCGTCTCGCTGATGGTGCCGTCCTGCACCAGCTGCACCTGGTCGAAACGCTCGAGCAGTTCGCCGGCTTTGGCGTGCCGGAACCAGACCGGCTCGCCGATCGCGAGTTCGCGGGCGGCCCGGCCGCGCACCGGCGTCTGCACCTCGCCGGCGCCCTCGGTGCCGAGCAGGCTCAGGCCGGCATCGACCGGGCTCGGCAGCCGGGACTTCTTGGCCGGCCCGGACGCGAGGTAGCCGCCGCCGTACAACGTCGCGATGTCGGCAGCCGGACGGCGAACCACCGGCAACGCGAAAAACATTGCCGGTTCGGCGCGAAACTGCCGGTAGCCGTCGAACAAGGTGGGTGAGTACAACCCGCTGCCGGCAGTCACCTCGGTGACGCAGCCGTCGGCCGAGGAGATCTCCAGGCTGCCGGTGCCACCGCTGTTGATGAACTCCAGCTCGATACCGGCCGTGCGCACCGCCGCGGCCACCGCAGAGCGCCGCTCCGCCAGCTCGGCGGTCGAGCGCCGCTTGACCAGCGCTACCGCCGGTGAGCTGTCCGGCAGGCCGGCGATTTGCGCCTCGTAGAACATCAGCCCGACCGGACGAAAATGCCCGCGCCGCGCCGCCTCGACCGCCAGCGCCGCGACTGCCTCGGGGCTGCGTAGCGGCGAGCGCCGCACGCCCAGGTGGGCCGGGCCGATCCGCAGCGAGGCGTCGACGTCCAGGCAGATCCGGATCGATTGCGCCGGCCGTCCGACGACGTGCTCGATGTAGTCCAGCTGCGCGACATCGTCGATCATCAGGGTGATCTCGGCCAGCAGCGCCGGGTCGCCGGCCAGCGTTCGCAGGGCGGCCCGGTGCGCGCTCGGGTAACCGACCAGCACGGCGGACAGGCCGCTCGACACCAGCCAGCAGGCCTCAGCCAGCGAGTACGCCATGATCGAGGAAAACCCTGGCCGGGAAAGGACGTCCTGCAGCACCCAGCGGCATCGGATCGACTTGCTCGCAAGCCGGATCGGGGTCCGGTCGGCCCGCCGGACCAGGGCGTCGGCATTGCGGCGCAGGGCCGCGACGTCCAGCGCGGCCAACGGCGGGTCGAGCGCCGCACATGCCTGGCCGAGCTGACCGGCGGCCCAGGCGCTGGCAAGCTGGAATGCCTGGTCTGCGGGCATCGGCGTCCCTTCGATCTGCTGTCCAATCCGACTGGCATCGACTGTAGGGCAGTCTCGATACTGCCGGCCGCAGACACCGTCCTATAGTCGGACCATCATGGGTAACAGCGATTCGGCCGGCTGGCAGAACTGGGCAGGTACCTACTCGGTCAACCCGGCGCGGATCGTGCACCCGCGCAGCGCCGAACAGGTCGCTCACGAGATCGCCCGGGCGGCCTCGGACAACCTGTCGGTCAAGGCGATGGGTTCCGGGCACAGCTTCACCGACATCGGCGTCACCCGTGGCGTGCTGATCTGCCTGGACCAGCTGACCGGGATCATCAGCGCCGACCGCGCCAGCGGCCTGGTCACGGTCGCCGCCGGCACCACGATCGCGGAGCTGAACGTTGCGCTGTGGAACATGGGGTTATCGCTGACCAACCTGGGTGACATCGACGCCCAGACGATCAGCGGCGCGCTGGCGACCGGCACGCACGGCACCGGCCGGTCCTTCGGCGGCCTGGCAACCCAGGTGCGCGCGATGGAGCTGGTTACCGCGTCGGGCGAGATTGTGCAATGTTGTCCGGAGGAAAACCCCGAGCTGTTCGCGGTTGCCCGGATCTCGCTGGGCGCGATCGGCATCATCACCGCGATCACCCTGCAGTGCGAACCGGCGTTCGTCCTGCATGCCGCCGAAGCACCGGCCGACTACGACGATCTGCTGGAAGTGCTGGGTGTTCTCGAACAGAACGATCACTTCGAGTTCTACTGGTTTCCGCACACTCGCCGGGTGCTGACCAAGGTCAACACCCGGCTACCGATCGACACCGAGGTGCGCCCGCTCGGCCGGTTCAAGGGCTGGCTGGACGATGAATTTCTGTCCAACACCGTGTTCGGTGCGGTCAATCGGCTGACCACGCTACGGCCAAGGCTGATCCGACCAGCCAACCAGCTCGCGGTCCGGGCGCTGTCCGAACGCGAATACATCGATCGTTCCTACAAGGTGTTCACCTCGCCACGCCGGGTGGTGTTCCGGGAGATGGAATATGCCGTCCCCCGCAAGTCATTGGCCTACGTCCTGGACGAGATCGATGGCTGGCTGCGCCGGTCCAACGAGCGGATCGGCTTTCCGGTCGAGGTGCGGTTGGCCGCGGCCGACACCATTGCGCTGTCCACCGCCTACGCCCGCGACACCTGCTATATCGCGGTGCACCAGTACCACCGGCGCCCACACGATCGCTATTTCGGCGCGGTCGAGGCGATCGCTCGATCGGTAGAAGGCCGTCCGCATTGGGGTAAACTCCACTACCGCTCAGCTGACGAGCTGGCCGGGCTGTATCCCCGATTCAACGACTTTCTCGCGGTGCGCGATCGCTACGACCCGGACCGCCGGTTCGGCAACGACTACCTGCGCCGGGTGCTCGGTAGCTGAGCGAGCATCGACGAGCGCCAGCGAGGAGGAGCGCAGCGACGTGGCAAGCACAGCTGAGCTGTGAATCGGTGCGGTCGGGAAGATCGATGAGTGAGCTCGGGTTGGGCCGAACATGACCTTCTCATTCGATCCGAAGTCAGAACTGCCCTTGGTACTCGGTGGCAACGTGTTCGGCTGGTCAGCCGACCAGGACCAGTCCTTTGCGGTACTCGATGCGTTCGTGGCTGCCGGTGGCAGCCAGATCGACACCGCCGATGCCTACGCGCGCTGGCTGCCGGGCAGTACTGGCGGCGAGTCCGAGACCATCATCGGGCAGTGGTTGGCCCGATCCGGCAAGCGGGATCAGGTGTTTCTGGCCAGCAAGGTCGGCGCGCTGCCACCGTGGGACAACCTGTCGGCCAAGACCATCAACGAGGCGATCGACAACTCGCTGCGCCGGCTGCAGACCGATTACCTCGACCTGTACTGGACGCACCGCGACGATGAGGCTACGCCGCAGGAGGAAACGGCAGCGGCGCTGGATTCACTGGTGCAGGCCGGCAAGGTGCGCTATCTGGGCGCGTCGAACTTCTCCGCCGAGCGGCTGCAGTCGGCCTTGGAGATCGCGGACAAGCTGCAGCTAGCGCCCTACGTCGCGGTGCAGCCGCTGTACAACCTGCTCGAGACCCAGGCCTGGGAGTCCGGGCCTGGCCGGGTCGCGCTGGCGAACGGTTTGGCCACCTGGCCGTATTCCAGCCTGGCCAGCGGCTTCCTGTCCGGCAAGTACCGGCGCGGGGTCGAGGTCGAGTCGGTGCGGGCGAAGTCGGTGGCACGCTATTTCGACGGGCGCGGTTACCGGGTGCTCGACGTGCTGGACGCCTTGGCGGGCGAGCACGGCGTGACGGTGTCGGCGGTCGCGCTGCGCTGGCTGGCTCAGCAGCCCGGCGTGCTGGCCCCGATCGCGTCGGCCCGCACCCCGGAGCAACTGGCCGAGCTGCTCACGATCGCCGACTTCACGCTCAGCCCGGACGAGCTGGCCAGCCTGCGGACCGCCGCCGCTTAGGCCGCATCGCGGCTGGCTGGTCGTTGTCGGTGGTGTGCGCCAAGATCAGTGCATGGCGACAGAGTTTCAGGTGACCTTCGACAGTGCCGACCCCGCTGCGCACGCGGCCTTCTGGGCCGAGGCGTTGCATTACGTCGAGCAGCCACCGCCACCGGGCTTCGACTCGTGGGACGCCGCGCTCGACGCCTGGGGCGTCCCGGCCGGCAACCGTAACGACCGGGCGGCGCTGATCGATCCGAATGGTGCCGGGCCGCGGCTGTTCTTCCAGAAGGTGCCCGAGTCCAAGACGGCCAAGAACCGGGTGCACCTCGACCTTCGGGCAGCCGCCGGTGTGCCGCCGGAGGGTCGGTCCGACGCCCTCGAAGCCGAGTGCAGCCGGCTGGTCGCGCTCGGCGCCGGTCGGGTGCAGCGATTGGAGGCCGACGGCGTCAATGACGTCTGCATCGTGATGCAGGACCCGGAGGGCAACGAGTTCTGCCTCGACTGAGGGCCGCCCCTGCGGCACCAAAGCGGCCGGCACGCGGCGGCGGCCAGAAAACCCGCAACCGCACCGGCTCGCCAGCGCGGGCATCAGCGGCTGGGATGATGTGCCGGTGACCGAGCTTCAAATCCCGCGTGACCTGCTGCCCCGAGATGGACGGTTCGGCTCCGGACCGTCCAAGGTGCCGGCCAGCGCGCTGGCCGCCTTCGCCGACGCCGGTGGCCAGGTGATGGGCACCTCGCACCGCCAGCAGCCGGTCAAGGCGCTGGTCGGGCGAGTTCGGGCCGGCCTGCGCACGCTGTTCGAGCTGCCCGCCGGCTACCAGGTGGTGCTCGGCAACGGCGGGTCCACCACCTTCTGGGACGCGGCGGCCTTCGGCCTGATCGCCCAGCGCTGCCAGCACGTCCAGATCGGTGAGTTCTCGGCGAAGTTCGCTGCGGTGACCCGAGGCGCGCCGTTCCTGGCCGAGCCGAGCATCCGGCAGGCCGATCCCGGCTCGGGCATCGAGGCTGTGGCCGAACCAGGCATCGACACCTACGCCTGGCCGCAGAACGAGACCTCGACCGGGGTGATGCTGCCGGTCGGTCGGGTCCCCGGAGCCGAGGACGCGCTGCACCTGATCGACGCGACCTCGGCCGCCGCCGGGCTGCCGGTCGCCATCGAGGACACCGACGTCTACTACTTCGCGCCGCAGAAGGGCTTCGCCGGTGAGGGCGGGCTGTGGCTGGCCTTCTTCTCCCCCGCCGCTCTGGAACGGGTCGGGCAGGTCAAGTCGTCCGGACGGTGGATCCCGCCATCGCTGGACCTGTCCATCGCCATCGAAAACAGCGCCAAGGACCAGACCTACAACACTCCCGCGATCGCGACCTTGTGGCTGCTGGCCCACCAGATCGAGCAGCTGATCGAGGTTGGTGGCCTGGCCACGAGCACCGCCCGCAGCGCCGAGTCAGCGAGCCGGCTCTACCGGTGGGCCGGCTCCAGCGCTTTC
>JBDSAN010000545.1:0-2671 GCA_039922115.1 Jatrophihabitantaceae bacterium | reverse complement strand
CGGGATCAGGTAGTTCGGGGTCTGGCGGTTCGGGGTCTGGCGGTTCGGCGCCGGGCGCTCCGTAGTCCGGTGGCCCGGGATCCGCACCGTCCAGCCGGATCCGGTGCACCCGCGGCGGTGCCTGGTCAGCCGGTCCGGCCGAAGCGGGCTCGCCGTCGGCCGATCCGTGGCTGGCCGCGGCCTGCCACAGGCCGGCCAGCACCGCCTGCAGCTCGCCCAGTCGTTGCATCAGCTCGGGACGTTCACCGCGCAGCGTCGCGATCAGCTGGCAGATCGGGCACCAGCAGCAGTCCGGGCTGCCGGTGGCGATCCGGGCGCTGGCCGGGTCGGCGGCCAGCCGGTTGAACCAGTCCTGGGCCGCGCCGACCAGCTTGGCGAACTCCTCGGCCAGCGGGCCGGGCTCGGGACTGGTCATGGCGCCGGCCAGAATCGCGGGTCGGGCTCGAACCGCAGCACCAACCGGCCGTCGGCGGCCGAGCCGCCGGTGACCTGGCACCTGCGCAGCACGCTCGGCAACGCGAGCACCCGGCGGTGGCCGGCCACCGTCACGATCAGCTCGTCCCCGGTCCGGCTGGCCGACACCTCGCCCTGGCTGGCCAGCGGCAGGTTCAGGCTGAGCTGGTACTGCGGGGATTGGCCGGGCGGGCCGACCGAGGCCAGCTCCAGCAGCGGACCGGCCTCGGTCACTGCGGCAGGATCGGCACCGGGCAGCTGGCCGTACAGCTCGGTGGCGACCTCACGCAGTTCGACCAGCCCCACCGGTTCGCCCGGTCGGTAGCCGAGCCGGCGGACCGGCAGGCCGGCGAACGACTCGGCAATCGCTCGCAACTGCTCGTCCTGCGCGCTCACCCAGCTCTGCTGCCAGGCAGAAACGGCCGAGCCGTCGGCTGGCTGCGGAAAGATCCGGTTGGCGATCACCTCATCGACCTGGTAGCCGTAGAGCGCCAGCGCGGTGAACGTCCGCCGGGCCTCGGCGGTGACCACCGCCTCGGGGGTGAGCACCAGCCGGACCGAGGTCACCGCCGGGTCAGCCAGCAGCGCCTGCACCCTGGTCAGTTCCTCAGCCAGCCGGAGGATCGCGGCGAATACCGAGTCACCGGGTAACACGGCCGGCCGGCCGAGCAGCGCGGCCACCGGTCGGATGCCCCGAGCCAGCTTGCGGTGCACCGGCAGCACCCGTTGCAGGTACCAGCTGAGCGCTTCGGGCAGCGCGAGCAACCGCAGGGTCTCGGCGGTCGGCGCGCAGTCGAGCACGATCGCATCCCACCGGCCGCGATCGGCGAACTCGCGCACCGCCAGCAGCGCCAGCACCTCCTCGATGCCGGGTAGCACGGTCAGTTCCTCAGCGGTGATCGGGTCGATACCGCTCTGGCTGAGCAGGTCGACCAGGTAGCGCCCGATTTCGACCCAGGCCGCTTCGAAGTTGAGCTGGCTGTCCAGCTGGACGCCGTCCAGCCCGGCAGCCAGCTCAGTCGGTTCGCTGCCGACCGGCACGCCGAGCGCATCGGCCAGCGAGTGCGCCGCGTCGGTGGACACCAGCAGCGTTTTCAAGCCCCGGTCGGCCAGCCGGAGCGCGGTAGCCACCGAGGTGGTGGTCTTGCCCACGCCACCCTTGCCGGTGAACAGGACTATCCGCACGCCGGGTGCCCGCTCAACCGACCCGCAGCAGGTGGTTCACGCGTTGCCGCCCTCGACCCGCTTCTTCAGCTCCTTCAGCGCGGTGTCCATCACGACCTTCTCGGCCTTGCGCTTGAGCATTCCCAGCATCGGGATGGCCAGGTCGACCGACAGGTTGTAGGTGACCTCGGTGGCGTTGCCTCGCTCGAGCAGGGTGTAGGAGCCGCGTTGCGCCTTCTGCATCTGGCCCTTGACCAGGGTCCAGCTGACGTGCGAGTCACCGTCCCACTGGTAGGCCAGCTCGTACTCGTCGCGGATCACGCCGGCATCGATCTTGAACGCGACCCGGCTGGCCCGCCCGTCCCCGCCGGGTTCGGTGACCGTGGCCGACTTCACCGAGGCCGCCCACTGCGGGTAGGCATCGAAATCGGCAATGACGGCCATCACGGCCGGCGCGGCGGCGTTGATGGTGATCGACTGGGTGGACTCATCGGCCATGGCCGTCAGGCTACCGCCAGCCGGTCGGGACGCACCGCAGGCCCGCGCCAGGAGTCTGGGCGCGGATGGCTCAACCGGCCGGCTGGCCTTCCAGCTCGTCCTTCAACTGCCAGAAGACCTGCTTGGCGTGCCAGGCAAATCGCCTGGTCGCGCCGGCCGCGGCCCGGCCGGACAGCCGCTGCTCAGCTACCGGGTCAAGACGCAGGTAGTGGTGCAGGATCACCCCGTTACGATGCGGTTCCAACCAGATCTCGACGGTACCGGCCAGCTCGACAGCCCGCCGGGACGCAAGATCGGACGATCGAGCCGCCCACTGGATGCCCTTCAGCCGGCGATCCCGGGTTACCGTGAGGTTGAGGGTTGGCCACCAGCGACGCCAATTCGCCGGATCTGCCACGACCGCCGAGACTATGTCCACCGGCGCGTCTATCCAGGTCTCGTCGATGAGATGGATTTGCGGCTGCATTACGGCAGGATGACAGGTCAGGGCGGCAGATCCTCCTCTGGCGTTGTCGTAGCGTGTTGCCACAGTGGTGCTGCCGAGAGCTGGTAGCTA
>JBDSAN010000544.1:0-3555 GCA_039922115.1 Jatrophihabitantaceae bacterium | reverse complement strand
GCGATGTGGGTGCGGGCCGGATCGTCAGTCTCGCGCAGCACCGCGGCAGCCTCCTGCACGCCGGCCAGCTCCTCAGCCACCGCCTCGATCTCGGTCAGCTCGATCCGGTGCCCGCGCAACTTGACCTGCCCGTCGCCGCGACCCAGAAACTGCATCGAGCCATCCGTCCGGAACTGGGCCAGGTCACCGGTGCGGTAACAGCGCTGCGGCCCGTCCGGGGTCAGGCAGTCGGCGAACCGCTGACCGGTCAGCTCCGGCCGGTTCAGGTAGCCGATCGCCAGCCCGCTGCCGTACAGCAGTAGCTCGCCGGCCAGCAGCGGCTCGGTGATCGGCAGGCCGTCCTCGCCTGCCAGGCACCACCGCGCCCCGGGCAGCGGATCGCCCAGCCCGATCGGCTGGCCCGAGCCGATCAGCGCCGCGCTGGCCCAGATGGTTGCCTCGGTCGGGCCGTAGAGGTTCCACAGCTGTGCGCAGCAGCCGACCAGCCGCTCGGCCAGGCCCGCGGTCAATGCTTCGCCACCGCACCACAACCGGGCCTGCGGCGCACCAGTCCAGCCCCAGGCCAGCGCCAGCCGCCAGAAGCTCGGGGTCGCCTGGATCACGCTGGGACGCGCCCGCGACACCAGCTCGGCAAAGATCGCCGGGTCGATCGAAGCGCCGACCGGCGCGGCCACCAGGCTGGCGCCGACCACCAGCGGCAGCAACAACTCGGCCAGCGAGATGTCGAAGGACGGTGCGGTCATCGACACGATGCTGTCCGAGGGCCCGAAGCCGGGAACCTTGGTGAACGCGTCGAGCCGGTCCAGCAGCGCGTCGTGGCCGACCACCACGCCCTTGGGGCGTCCGGTCGAGCCGGAGGTGTAGATGACGTAGGCGGCCTGGCGCAGGTCCGCTGGCGGCGTGCCCGGCGGCGACCGGTGCTCGATCGGCTCGACCCGGTACTCGCCGTCGACCAGGCCGCGAACCAGCACGACCGGACGGGCATCGGCCAGGACGTAGTCCCGATGTGCCGGCGGGCTCTCGGAATTCAGCGGCAGCACCGGGCAATGCCGGCTCGCTGCCGCCAGGATTACCGGCACCGCCAGGCTCGGCCGGGCCAGCTCCATCGCCACCAGCTGCCCGGCCTCGGCGTAGCGGGCCAGCTCGGCAGCCAGCGCGCCGGCCTGCACGCGCAGCTGCCGATAGCTCTGATCGCGCTCGCCGCGAATCGCGATCGCTGCCGGATCCCGTTGCTCCACAACGGCAAACCGGTCCCACACCGTCACCGGCCGCTGGCTCATACCGCTTTGGCGGCGATCACCGCGGCCAGCTCGTCCGGGGTGGGGTGGTGGACCACATCGATCAGCGACAGGGTGCAACCGGAGCGCTTTTCGATCTCCAGCACGACCTGCAGCGCGAGCACCGACGTCCCACCGAGGTCGAAGAAGTTGTCCTCGACCTCGAAGTCGTCCACCTCGATCAACTGCCCGAACAGCTCAGCAATATCGGCCGGGTTCATCCTGGCCTCCTCTCGTCCACATCGCGACGTTCCTGCTCAGCTGACCCGGCGACGGTGGCCAGCCAGCTCAGATCCCGCACCGGCTGGCCCTCGGCATCGACATAGCCGAACCGGTCGGTGAGGAATTCGGTTACCCGCACGAAGGATTCCTGCAGGTCGGGATGGCTGTCGGCAGCGATCCAGAGCCGCGCCACCATGCCGAAGGTGCCGTTGCGCCAGTGCACCGCGCTGCCCACTGCCGCGATGTCCTCGACCGCGATCACGCCGGGCAGCCGGCTCACCTCACGCCGGGACGGCGCGCTCACCACCCGGCGGGCAGCGGCCGGCGGCTGGAACAGCAGGCCGAGCACGCACCGGTCCCAGCGCAGCTCGACCTGCTGTGGCTGGCCGAGCACGCTGGTCAGCGCCATCCGGCCGAGATCCTGGCCGGTGCCGTAGCGGACCGCGCGGGCGATGAAGCCACCGATCCGGCCGTTCACCTCGATCGTCTCCGGCCCGGACGGGGACGGCTTGATCTCGACGTGGTAGGCCCCGCGCCGGGCGCCGACGGCGTCGAGCACGTCCTGGGCGTAGTCGATCAGCGGCGCCTGCTCATCCGGCCGCAACGGCGACGGCAGGATCAGCCCAGTTTCCCGGCACGGCCAGGCCGGTGGCGGCCGGTGGGTGATGAAGGCGCCGGCCGGCTCGCGGCCGCCGGCCCGAAACACCTCCACCGACAGGTAATCAGCCATCGCCGGCGCGGTCGGCCCGGTGCTGAGGATGAACTCCTCGGCGAACAGCCCAGCCAACTGGTGCTCGCCGTGGGCCATTCCAGCGGCCAGCTCAGCGGCAGCCGGCCGGTCCGGCAGCAGCCAGGTGTCCCGGCTGGCGAAACCATCAATCGGCTTTACCACAAAGGGGTAACCGACCTGATCGGCGAATTCGGTGAGCTGCTCGGGACGTTCCAGCGGCAGCGACCGGATCCGGGACAGCCCGGCCTGCACCAGCGCCTGCCGGTGCAGGTCCTTGCGTCCCCACGGCACCTGGTTGCCGCCGTCGGCACCGAGTTGCAGGTTCAACCAGGCTGCCAGCGGGCATAGCCGCTCGACGAAGGTGGTGACCGCGTCGGCGCCGGCCTGGCGCACCGCGGCCAGGCAGTCAGCCGGGTCGGCGAAGTCGGCCAGCCCGGTCGGGGCCAGCCCGGCGGCGACCTGCAGCAGCATCGAATCGTCGCCGTGCTCGGTTGCCGACTCGGCCCGATCGGCCACGAAGGACAGCTCGGCCAGGCCGGCGCACGAGCTGGCCAGATCGGCCGGTGACAGCGACCCTTCAGCGGCGATCAACACCGCCAGCCGGCTAGCCATCGGCGAGCTTTCTGGTGTCCGGGGCGGCGAGCAGCCCGCCGTGCAGCTCGTGCAGCACCGCGCCCCGGCCGGCCTTGACCCGTTCAGCGGCCGGCCCCAACCGCACGGTGCGCAGCTGCCGTTGCTGGGCCAGCCGGATCGGCTGGGCAAAGACCAGGTCCAGGTAGACGGCCAACCGGTCCGCGCCCTGCTCGCCGCCCAGCCCGATCTCATACACCGCGAGCTCGTCGCGCCAGATCCAGCCGGTGACGTAGCCGGTGGCCCGCCCCGCGCTACCTGCGAATACCAAGAATTCCACCGACTCGCACTCATCCCACTGCCGGTTGCGCAGCTTGACGAACTCCGGATGGTCGAACCGGCCCAGCCGGACGTTGTGCTCGGCGATCAGCTCGCTGGCTGGCGTTTCCAGCTCGGGCCAGCCCAACACCACTGAGCGAACGCCGGCCGCGCCGATCAGCTCGCGATCGTGGCGCAGGTTGTACCGGACCGGCCGGCGCTGGGACCCTTCCCAGCCGGGCTCGCTGACCCCGAGCAACTGGCCCTCGCGGCCGAGCAGCGCCCAGCTCACCGTGCCCCCGGTTGCCTCGTCGATCAGCTGCCTGTCTTCGGTGAACAGGTACGGAAAGGCCAGGCCGCGGCCCTGCTCGGCGGCCACCTCGGCGATCGCCGCCAGCAGCGTGCGGACGGTGCCGGGCTCGCGCAGGCCCGGCTCGA
>JBDSAN010000543.1:0-5340 GCA_039922115.1 Jatrophihabitantaceae bacterium | reverse complement strand
TGTGCGGTGTGCCCGCGCGCGCCGAGGTTCGAGCCGGGCCGGCCGGGCCAGGCCGACACCTCAGGTGCGACATAGCGGTAGGACGGGTTCGGGTAGTCGTAAAAATCATCGATGCAGTAGGCCCGCTGGCCGGCAATGCTGCGATAGGCACCGGCCCAGTAAGCCCGGGACCGTCCCTGCAGCGGGTCGGTGAGCAGGTAGCCGGCCCCGGGCAATTCCGAGGATTGGTTCGGTGCGGTGGACCGGTGGTCAACCGGGGCGCTAGCCCGCGCGGGCGGGACGCCGATCGCCAGCAGCAGCACGACCAGGCCACAGATGATCCAGCCGGGCCGAAGCCGGGCCGGTCGGCGTCGAGGTAGCGGTCCAGACAGGGTGCGGAGTTCGGTCATGCATCGATTTCACCGTGTAGAACCAGCCTGAAACCGAGCCCGGACCAATCTGTGGACAACGGTTGAAGCTGTGGACAGCGCCGCATCGACGCAGGGCCCGGTGACGTTGTCAGCGGCCGGACGTAGCCTGAAAGCTATGCCTGAGAACTCGTCGCTGACACCTGCCATCGGGGCGCATGTCGACTCGACCGATCCGCTGACGCACGCTAACGAGGTAGGCGCGGCCGCGGTCCAGTTCTTCCTCGCCGACCCCCAGGGCTGGAAGGCGCCGAAGGAACACGAACACGCTGAGGCGATCCAGGCCAGCGGGCTCACCGTCTACGTCCACTCGCCGTACGTGCTGAACCTCGCGACCACCAACAACCGGATCCGGATCCCGAGTCGCAAGCTGCTCGGCCAGCACGCCGCGGCCGCTGCCGCGATCGGCGCGAAGGGCCTGATCGTGCATGGCGGTCATGTCGGCGCCGGCGACGATCCGGCCACCGGCATCGACAACTGGCGCAAGGCCTTCGCTCAAGCAGCCGAGACCGGTGGTTTTCCGGTGCCGATCCTGATCGAGAACACCGCCGGTGGCACCAAGGCGATTGCCCGCCACCTCGACCGGATCGCCGAACTCTGGGACGCGATCGGCGAGTACGACCCCGGTTTCTGCCTGGACACCTGCCACGCCCATGCCGGCGGCGAGGATCTGGTCGGCATCGTCGATCGGGTCAAGGCGATCACCGGCCGGGTCGACCTGGTGCACGCCAACGACAGCCGGGACACCTTCGATTCCGGCGCTGACCGGCACACCAACCTCGGTACCGGCTTCATCGAGCCCGACCTGATCGCGGCGGTAGCCCGAGCAGCCGGCTGTGACGTGATCGTCGAGACGCCGGCCGACGGCCAGGCCGCCGACATCGATTTTCTGCGCAAGCACATCAGCTGACCGGCCGCACGCCTCACCGATTCAGCCCGAGCGGCTAGGCCAGCCCGACCGCCACCGCTGCCTGCACCTCGGTGACCGCCTCACCGACCGGAATCTCGCGCTTGGCACCGGACTTGCGGTCGCGCAGCTCGACCACGCCGTCGGCCAGGCTTCGCCCGACGATCAGGATGTTCGGCACCCCGATCAGCTCGGCGTCCTTGAACTTGACGCCGGGTGAGGCCTTGCGGTCATCGAGCAGCACCCGGACTCCGGCCGCGGCCAGCTCGCTAGCCAGCCGCTCGGCCTCGGCATAGGCGATGTCGTCCTTGCCGGTCGGCACCACCTGGACGTCGGCCGGCGCCACCACCTGCGGCCAGCACAGGCCGAACTCGTCGTAGGTCTGCTCAGCCAGGGCCGCGACCGCCCGGGTGATGCCGATGCCGTAGGAACCCATCGTGATCGTGACCGGCTTGCCATTGCGATCCAGCGCGGTCAGCCCGAACGTGTCGGCATACTTGCGACCGAGCGCGAACACGTGACCCAGCTCGATGCCGCGCGCGATCTGAAGCTGCG
Source organism: Jatrophihabitantaceae bacterium (assembly GCA_039922115.1). GTDB lineage: Bacteria > Actinomycetota > Actinomycetes > Mycobacteriales > Jatrophihabitantaceae > Jatrophihabitans_A. Next base: position 3,471 of record JBDSAN010000543.1, on the reverse strand, counting down.
AGCCGCACCGCGCGCACCGGTCCCCGTCGCGGATCTCGACCGCGCCCACCTCGCCGTCCGGGGTGAAGTCCCGGCCGCGCACCACGAACGCCGCGTGCTTGCCGGCCTGATTCGCACCGGTCACCCAGCTGCTGCCCTCGACCACCAGCGGGTCGACCAGGTAGCGCACCTTCAGCTCGGCCAGCAGCTGCGGGCCGATGTAGCCGGCGATCAGGCCGGGTTGTTTGGCCAGGTCAGCCGGGCCGGCAACTTCAACCTCGACTGGTTCGAGCTGGCCGGACAGCCGCTTCAGATCCACCTCGCGGTCGCCGGGCACCCCGACCACCAGCAGCTCCCATTCCTTGGCGCCGGGCTGACGCGTCCGCAGCACCACGTTCTTCAAGGTGTCCGCGGCGCCGAATGCCGGTGCATCAGGCACCCTCGCCGTTGCCCAGTCGTACCGATTCAGCACGTCTACCAAGGTGTCGATGGTCGGGGTATCCGGAGTGTCCAGCACCAGGCTGGCCGGCGCGGCCGAACCGTCGTGCGCGGCCGGCACCGCGATCTCAACCGCCTCGGTATTGGCCGTGTAGTCGCAATTGGTGCACTGGACGAAGGTGTCCTCACCGGACGCGGTCGGGGCCAGGAACTCCTCCGAAGCCGAGCCGCCCATCGCGCCGGAGACCGCGAAAGCGATCCGGTAGTCGAAGCCGAGCCTGCTGAAGATCCGCTCGTAGGCATCGCGATGTGCCTGATAAGACCTGGTCAAACCGTCATCGTCGATATCGAAGGAGTACGAGTCCTTCATGATGAACTCGCGCCCGCGCAGCACGCCGGCCCGCGGCCGGGCCTCGTCGCGGTACTTGGTCTGGATCTGGTAGAGCGAGAGCGGGTAGTCCTTGTAGGAGGAGTATTCGCCCTTCACCAGCAGCGTGAACAATTCCTCGTGGGTCGGGCCGAGCAGGTAGTCGATCCCCTTGCGATCGACCAGCCGGAACAGCGAATCGCCGTAATCGGCCCATCGGCCGCTGATCTGGAAGATCTCGCGCGGGATCAGCGCCGGAAAGTGCACCTCTTGCGAGCCGATCGCGGCCATCTCCTCGCGGACGACGCGCTCGATGTTGGCCAGCACCGCCATTCCCAACGGCAACCACGAGTAGATGCCGGGCGCGATCCGCCGGACGTAACCGGCCCGCACCAGCAGCCGGTGGCTCGGCACCTCGGCGTCGGCCGGATCGTCGCGCAGGGTTCGCAGGAACAGCGTGGACATCCGCAACAACACGGCTAACTCCTTGATTTCAACAGCTCGGACAGCTCGGACAGCTCAGACGGTGATTCAGCAGCTCGGCCACGGGACGCCCAGCTCAGGCCTGGTTGCTGGCCCGCCGGACGAAGTCGGCGAGGTCGGCCGACTGCTGAAGCCGGGACGGCTCGTGCACGTACATCATGTGCCCGGCCGGGTAGTAGGCCGACTCGACGTTCATCCGCAACTCCGGCGGGATCGGTAGGTGGGCCAGCACGTGCTCGGCGGCGAAGTACGGGGTCGCGCCGTCGTGATAGCCCAGGCCCACGTGCACCTTCAGGTGCGGGTTGGCCCGCATCGCCTTGGTCAGCTGCCGGGTCACGTTCACCGACTCGTTCTGGAACTCCTGGTAGGACCACGGGTACACCTTGTCGGTCAGCACCTCGTAGGGCAGGTCGCTGCGGTAGTCCAACTCGGCGCGCAGGTAGTGGTTGATGCCGGCCGCGTACGGGCCGACGATCGCGTCCATGCTCGGGTCCTGGTCGTAGCGCTCGGCGACCCCGTCGTGTGCCCAACCGGCGAACCGGCCGTCCAGCCGGCCGACCACCTTGCCCTCGGCGCGCAGCAGCTCGGTGAAGAACCGGTCCGATTCCAGTCGCAGGTCCGAACGCAGGATGTAATCCAGGCCGAGCCCGGTCAGCTCGGCCAGCTTGCCGGCGATCTCGGCCCGCTCGGCCTCCGACAGCCGATGGCCCCGGGCCAGCGCCCACGGATAGTCCCGGGAGGCGAAGTCCTCGGCCTCGCGCAGCACCGTGCGCAGTGACTTGCGACCGTGCTTGCCGTGCTGGTGCGCGATCGCGGCGTAGGTCGGCAGGAACAGCGTGGTCGGCAGGTCATTGTCCTCGTGCGGACGCAGCGTCGCCATGTGCAGCACGCTGGAAATCAGGATGATACCGTTGCAATACAAGCCGAATCTCGATTGCAGCAGCTCGACCAGGGCGGCCGCGCGCAGCGTGCCGTAGGACTCGCCGGCCAGGAACTTCGGCGACATCCAGCGCTTGTTGCGCGCCGTCCAGATCCGGATCAGCTCACCCACCGACTCGATGTCACCCTGGTAGCCGTGGAACGGCCCGGGCTTGGTGCCCTCGACCGCGCGCGAGTAGCCGGTCGAGACGGGGTCGATGAAGACCAGGTCGCTGACCGCGAGGAGCGACTCCGGGTTGTCGGCAAGCGCGTACGGCGGCGGCAGCAGCTGGCCGGCGTCGCCCATCAGCACCCGCCGTGGTCCGAGCAGGCCCAGATGCAGCCACACGCTCGAGCTGCCCGGTCCACCGTTGAACGCGAACGTCACCGGCCGGTTCTCGTCACCGCCCTCGACGACGTACGACGTCAGCGACATCTCGGCCTTCGCCTTGAAGCCGGTGAACGTGCCGTCCTCGTAGACCTCGTCGCGGAGCACCACGCGGCCGGTGGTCGCGGTGTACCTCAGGACCCGCCGTCCGACCTTCAGCTCGTGCTCGGTGCTGACCAGGTCGTCCTTCGGCTCGGCCGGCTTGGTCACGGCCTTCGGGTCGGCCTTGTCGCCAGCCTTGTCGTCGGTCTTCGGGTCGGTCGTCTCCGGTGCGTCAGCCACCCGGTCACCCTAGACCGACCCCAGCCGGCCGGGCAGCGAGCGCGTCGAGACCAAGGCGCGCGGCCTTCAGCACGTGTTGGGTTGAAAGGCGCAGCAACGGGAGAGGTGCGGCGCGGTGTTGCGGCCGACTCCCGCCTACCGCTTGGCGGTGGTTGAGGAGGTTGCGCAGCAACCGTCTCGAAACCTCCGCACAGGTCGCGTAAAGGATTCCGAAATACTTCTCCACAGTGCCCGAAATAGGTCGATTCCGAGAGCAAGAATGTCGGTGCCGGGTGCCAGAATTCCCTGTATGGCAACGGTATTCGACGAAGGCGAGGCGCACCCGATCGCGTCCGCCGTCGCCCAGATCCGGGCCATCCTGACCGACCTGGCCGAGCTCCCCGAGTGGTCGATGTCCGACCGGCACCCGCCAGACCCGCCGTGCAGCCAAGGCCCGGCTCAAGCTGGCCGGTGTGCTCGACCAGCACCAGCCCACCCGGGCCGCTCTGGCAGCCGGTGCCGTGGCGGAGGACCAGGCCGCCGTCATCGTCACCGCCGTCGACCAGCTGCCCGTCATGCAGGCCGAAGCCGAGACCGAGCTGATCCGACTCGCTGCCCAGCACGACGCCGGTGAGCT
>JBDSAN010000542.1:0-4266 GCA_039922115.1 Jatrophihabitantaceae bacterium | reverse complement strand
TCCCGGCCAAGGCCAGCGCCGCGCTGGCTATGCCAGCTGCTGCCACCTTGCGATAGTTGGACAAGAGAACTCCTCGTTAGCGGTATCGCGACCTCGGGTCGCGGCTGGCCGTCCGGACGGTTCGCGCCGAAGCTAGCCAGCACCGGTTCAACTCAGGTGAACGGCAGCTGGCCTGCTGTCGAACAGCAACCGGCTAACGCTGCCGGCCACTATTGGCCGTGCAGCCGGGCCGGCCTCGGCAAGTCGCCCGGCAGCCGGGCCAACGATCGGCCCGGCGCGCGAGAATGGCTGGATGAGCGATGCCGAGGTAGTACGGCGGTGGCAGGCGTTGGGCGCCAGCTGGCAGGTCATTGCGCGCGCGCCGGGCTCACTCACCCTGTCGCTGTGCCGCTGCGACGGTGGCGAGGAGGTCGAGCGGCTCAGCTCGTCCGAACCGGAACTGCTGGCCCTGATCGGCGAGCGCAACAGCAGCGAGCACGATCCGTGCTGACGCCGTCGTGGGACACCGTCCGGCTGTTCCTGCACGTGCTGGCAGCCACCGTCTGGGTCGGGGGCCAGCTGACCCTGGCCGCGCTGGTGCCGACGTTGAAGCGGCTCGGCCCCGAGCTGCCGAAGGCCGCTGCCCGGCAATATAACCGGGTGGCCTGGCCGGCTTTCGCGATCCTGGTTGTCACCGGGGTCTGGAATATCGCCGCCGAGCACGACAAAGTGCACGGCCGCTACCGCGCCACCCTGACCATCAAGGTCGTCATGGTTGCCATCTCGGGCGGCGCTGCTGCCCTGCACGCCCGAGCCCGCAACCGGCGAGGGCTGGCCGTGTTCGGGGCACTGACCGCGCTCAGCGCGCTGGCGGCGCTGCTGCTCGGCGTGCTGCTAGCCGGCTGAACCCCGAGTAGCCGCAGCTCGGCTAGCCTGACCCCGATGAAACCTGACAGCCAGATCGCCCTGGTCACCGGCGCCGGCCGCGGGATCGGTCGAGCGATCGCGCAATTGCTGAGCGCCCAAGGCGTGGCGGTAGCGCTGACCTCGCGCAACGCCGATGAGCTGGCCGAGGTCGCCGCGAGCTGTGCCGGACCGACCCTGACGCTGCCGGCCGATCTCACCGATCCGGCCGCGATCGACGAGGTGTTCGGCGCGATCGAGGCCAGCTGGGGGCCGATCGACGTGCTGGTCGCCAACGCCGGCGCCGGGCACTCGGCCCGGCTGGACCGGACCACCGATGCGGACTGGCAGCGGATCCTCGACATCAACCTGACCGTGCCGTTTCGCTGCCTGCGTCGCGCCATCCCGCCGATGCGGACGGCCGGTGCCGGCCGGATCGTGGTGGTCGCCTCGACCGCGGCCAAGGTCGGCGAGCCCTACATCGCCGCCTACACCGCCAGCAAGCACGGCGTGCTCGGCCTGGTCCGCTCCGCCGCCGCCGAACTCGCCGGCGCCGGGATCACCGTCAACGCGGTCTGCCCCGGCTACGTCGACACCCCGATGACCACGGCGACCATCGACTCGATCGTGGCCGCCACCGGCCGCAGCGTCGAGCAAGCCAGGCAGGTGCTGGAACGCAAGCAGCCGATCGGCCGGCTGATCCGTCCGGACGAGGTGGCCGACGCGGTCTGGTTCTGCCTGAACAGCCCCGGCCTCACCGGCCAGGCCATCAACGTCGACGGAGGAGCGGTGCAGTCATGACCATCGAACGGGTGAACCCGGCCACCCTGGCTGCCCCGCGCGGCTTCGCGCACGCGGTGATCGGCACCGGCACCACGGTGTTCCTGGCCGGCCAGACCGCGCTGGATCACACCGGCACGATCGTCGGTACCGACGTGGTCAGCCAGTTCGAGGTGGCGCTGAACAACCTGCTGACCGCGCTGGCCGCGGCCGGTGGCCGGCCCGATCAGCTGGCCAGCCTGACCGTATACATCACCGACATGGACGACTACAAGCGCAACGCGGCCGAGGTCGGGCAGGTCTGGCGACGGCTGGTCGGACGGGACTACCCGGCGATGGCCGGCATCGGGGTGAGCCGGCTCTGGGACGTCGAGGCGCTGGTCGAGGTGGCCGGCTTCGCGGTCATCTGAGCGTCCTCAGCGCAGCGTCCTCAGCGCAGCGATCGGCGCAGCTCGTCACAATGCTGGTGAGCCGGGACGGCCAGCCGCTCGCGCAGCTCGAAGAAGGTCTCGGCAGCCCGGATCCCCTTCCAATCCCTGGGCAACAGCTCGGCGGCCAGCCCCGGATCGGCGTAGGGCAGCCGGCGCCAGTCGGTCAGCGCGGCCAGGTAGTCGGCGAAGGCCTGCCCGGCCGGCACGCTGCGGCGACGGCGGTAGCTGATCAGGCGGGGCCGGTGCCGATCCAGGAACTCGCCGTACATGCCTTGTAATCGCGCCAGATCCCACCAGTGCGGCAGCTGCTCGGCCAGCTCGGCGAAGGCCAGGTGCTCGGCTCGGAACAGGTCCACGTAGCCGGTCAGCTGATGCCGGGCCAGCACCTCGGCGGTCTCGGCGAGCAGCCTGGCCGGGGCGATCCAGACGCCGGCCGACACCGTGCCGAAGCCCAACCCGCTCAACCGCGAGCGCAGCTGGTGCCGGCGGTCACGTTCGGCCTCGGGCACGCTGAACACCGCCAGCAGCCAGCCGTCTGCCGGATCGGCCTGCTGGCGCTGGAAGATCCGCCGATCGCCGGCGTCCAGGATCGCCCGGGCCGAGGGCGACAGGGCGTAGCCGGCGATCCCGTCCGAGCGCTCGGCGAGCAGGATGCCCCGCCGCTTGAGCCGGGAGATCGAGGACCGGACAGCGGGTGGGTCCACCCCCAGCTCGGCCAGCAGCCGGATCAGCAGGGCAACGCTCAGCCAGCCGCCGGCTTCCCGCGCGTACAGGCCGTACACGCTGACGATGAGCGCGCGCGGTGCCGGTCCGCGGCCATTGCCTGCCCCGTCGGTACTCGCCACCGCACACACGATAGCGGTCATCGGGCTCGCCGGGTTGCCTGACTGTGTCGCGGGCCCTTGACTGTCGTCACAAACGTTGAATACTGAGCAGATGGCCATCGACGGGGCGGGCAACCTCGCGCGCTCGGCGCATATCGATACCTTCTGCCGGGATAACCTGCCGCCGGCCGAGCGCTGGCCGCGGTTCCGTTTCGACCTACCCGAGCTGCAATATCCGGATCGGCTCAACTGCGCGGTGGAGTTGCTGGACGCGGTGATCGACCGGCTCGGCCCGGACCGTCCCTGCCTGCGCACGCCGAGCGGCGAGCTGTGGAGCTACGGGCAGCTGCAGCAGCTGGTCAACCAGTTGGCCCACGTGCTGACCGGCCAGCTGGCGATCGTGCCCGGCAACCGGGTGTTGCTGCGTGCGCCGAACAACCCGTGGCTGGCCGCCTGCTGGCTGGCGGTGCTCAAGGCCGGCGCGGTCGCGGTCACCACGATGCCGCTGCTGCGTCCGGCCGAGCTCAGCACGATCGCCGAGATCGCCCGGATCGACCTGGCGCTGTGCGATGCGCGCTTCGTCGCTGACCTGCGCGCAGCCGAGCTCGGTGGCGCGCCGATCGTCTGCTTCGGCGGCGAGGATGCTGACGACCTGACCGTCCGGGTCGCCGGTGAACCCACCTACTACCAGCCGGTCGACACCTCGGCCGATGACGTCGCGCTGCTCGCCTTCACCTCGGGCACCACCGGCCGGCCGAAGGCAACCCTGCACTTTCATCGCGACATGCTGGCCTGTGCCGACAGCTTTGGCCGGCACCTGGTCCGGCCGAGCGCCGACGACCTGTTCACCGGCACTCCCCCGCTGGCCTTCACCTTCGGCCTCGGCGGCCTGCTGCTGTTCCCGCTGCGGTTCGGCGCGGCCACCCTGCTGATCGAGAAGGCCAGCCCGACCGAGCTCGCCGGCGCGATTGCCGAGCACCAGGTCACGGTCTGCTTCACCGCACCGACCGCCTACCGGGCAATGGTCGCCGCTGGAGCCGGCGATCGGCTGGGCACGCTGCGGCGGGCGATTTCGGCCGGCGAGCACCTGCCGGCCTCGACCTGGCAGGCATTTCACAAGGCCACCGGGATAAAGCTGATCGACGGCATCGGTTCGACCGAGCTGCTGCACGTGTTCATCTCGGCCGCCGACGACGACATCCGGCCAGGCGCGACCGGCAAGGCGGTGCCCGGCTATCACGCGCGGATCCTGGACGAGGACGGTCAACCGGTGCCGCCGGGCACCGCCGGCCGGCTGGCCGTGCAGGGCCCGACCGGTTGCCGCTACCTGTCCGATGACCGGCAGGCGG